>JAGATI010000106.1 GCA_017621295.1 Clostridia bacterium
ACATCTGAATTTACTCTTACAAAAATATATGGATTAATTACTGATTCGAAACCTACTTCAACAGTACCGAATTCAGCTTTAAATTCTGTTACATATTCATCTTCATCAAGTTCAACTTCAGCAAAATCAATATAATTATTAACTTGTGTGCTTAAGTTTTCTTTTAGTAATTTATAGTCATTTTTATTAGTTTTATAGTAAATTGAATATCTTAAATCTTGATTATAAGTTCCTGTTATTAATTTTGTGATTCTTACATAGTCTGTTGGTAATTCATCTGTCCAAGTAAAATTATTTAATGGAGTATTACCTGTATTTTTTAATTTGAAATCGTATTTTATTTCTTGATTTGCTGTTGTTTGAATAATACCTTCTTTTTCTACATCTACTGATGGCTTTTTAGATTTATTTGTTACATCAACTTCTACAACTTCTTTATGTACTTTTATTTCTGCTGTAAATTCTTTATCATTTAATAAATACCATTCACCAGCTGTTACTTCTTTTATAAAGTATTTTCCCTTTAGTAAAATGTCTGACATAGCAATTCCGTTTTCATCTGTTGTTACTTCTTGAACAAGTTTATGGTCTTTATCATATATAGCAAATTTAACATCTGCAATTGGCTCTCCTGCTTTTTTGCCATTTATAATATTATCATCTTCACTTGTTTTTACAATTTTAATTTTTCCTTTTATTTTTTCATTTTCAAATGTAATATTTGTAATTTGATCTTCTTTTAGAACTACTGTCTTAACTTCTTCATTTAAAACATAGTTTTCTAATGTTTTAGTTTCTTGTAAAGTATATTTTTGGTCAATAGGTAATCTTTTACTTGTTGCTTTACCTTCTTTGTCAGTAACTAGTGTATCAACAACTTTTTTGTTTTCGTCTAACACATTAAATGTTACACCCTCAATAACTACTTCATTGTCGTCTTTATCAACCTTTATCACTTGAATTTGACCTTTTTTCTTCTCATTTGAAATATCAACTTTTTCAACAATATTGTCTTTGTAATCTTTTATATATTTTGTTAAATCCACAGTAGTAGTTTCTTTATTTAATTTATAATATTCTTGTGTTTTAGTTTCTTTTAACGAATAAGTATGGTCAATTCTTAAATCTTTTGTTGTAGCCTCACCTTTTTCATTTGTTTTAATGTGATCAACTACTTCTTTTGTTGTATTATCTATAACATCAAATTCAACATCTTTTAATGTTACTTTTGTATCAACATCTGTTTTTATAACTTTAATTTTAGCTTTCTTTAATTCGTTTTCAAATGTAATGCTTTTTATTTGATTTTCTTCAAGTTTTATAGTTTTTGTTTCTGTATTTAATTTATATGTTTGTAATGTTTCCTTTTCTTTTATACTTAAATTTTCAAAATCTCTAACAGCATATTTTGATGTAGTTGCCTCACCATTTTCATCTGTTACTATTGTTTCTAAAACTTTTCCATTTTTATCTAAAACATCAAATTTAACACCTTTAAGTTTTACTTCATTGTTATCTTTATCAACTTTGATTACTTTTATTTGTCCCTTTTTTAATTCATTTTCAATTTGAATTTCTTTTGTTAAATTCCACTCCACTTTAATGTCTGTATTATCAGCTAGGTTATACCATTTATTAGTTTTAGTTTCAATTAAAGAATAATCTCCTGTTCTTAAATTTTTAATTTCTAATTCGCCATTAGCATCTGTATAATATGTTCCAATTACTTTGTCGAATTCTGCTGAATAAAGTTGGAACTCAACATTACCTAAAACAACTCTATGATTATCTTTATCTATTTTATAAACTTTAACATTACCTTCTTTATGGTCATTTGTTACATCTACATTTATTGTTTTATTATATTCAACATTTACATCTTTTTCTTCTGTATTTAAAACATAATCTTTATTTGTTGCTGTTTCAACTAATTTATAATTTCCTTGATATAAATTTTCAAATACTGCAACACCATTACTATTTGTTTTAGCTTTTGCAACTATTGTTCCATCTTCAGTTTTTAGTGCAAATTCAACACCTTCAATTACTTTATGTGTTTTGCTATCTGTTTTATTAATTTGAACTTTTCCATTATTATTTTTTATATTTAATGTTGTTCTTCCATTTCCATCACCAAATGGGTCAAATGTTAATGCATAATTTTGTGTTCCTGCAACAGTTGTTTTTCCATAAAATACTGGATATGTTTTGCATTTTCCTTGAACATTTATTATTGCATTTGAAATATCTTTATTCATTTGTGATTTTGGAACTTTAATATAAAAACTCTCTTTGCCATTAAAAGAATCAGTTTGAGCTCCATTTCCATTTGTAATTATTGTTCCTTCAGGTAAATTAGCTGTTGCTGTAATAACATATGATGCCATATCAACTTCACTTGAAATATCAACTTTTTGCACATAGTAATTACCTTCTTCATACATACTACCTGATGGTGTTAATGTTACCATTGGATCAGATGGTTGCTGACTTCCATTTCTTGCTTCATTTACAATGCTTTTAATTGCATCTGCTATTCTTTGTCCTCTAGCATCTCCACCTCTATATCTATCAGGATTCCACCCATATAAAGCACAATAAACGGCTTGTTTTGTGGCTAAATATGCATCTTCATCTGTATCAACTCCTAGGTCTGATGCTGATTTATATGGATATCCATTAATAACTGCTCTCCATACTAATATATTATCAATCATTGAATCTACAGTGACTCCATAATTTCCATTTTCTATTACACCAGGTAAATCACTATTAACACAATATGCTGGATATTCAACTCCGTTATATGAGTAAAAAGCAGGGTTACAAATTACATAGTACCATCCTCCTCTTTCATCATTCCAATATTGTAAGTGATATTCCATTTCACCTTTTCCATAAATTTCTGCAGAGTTTATCTCTGTTGCGAATACTTTTCCAAAACTAGAAAGTATCGTCATCATAACCATTATTGTGGCTACAAATTTTTTAGTTTTATTTATCATTTCTTTTTCCTTTCTACTAAAAAAGACACTTCAACAAGTGCCTTCTTAATTTTTAAATTTCTAAATCTTCCTCCATAGTTTCTTGCTTATGGTCTTGTAATAATTTTATTAATTCTTCTGTATCTTTATATTCTTGATCGTTTTTATCTTCAATTTCTTCTAAATCTTCTCTTAACTTGGTTATTAAAGAATCAGGATTTCTTTCTACATCATCGTATATATCCTCAAATAATTCTCGCCTTGCCTCATCATCAACTGCAATATTACCATATTCATCGCAAAGCTCATACCAGTAATAACCACTTAAGTAATCAATTATTTTTTCTGTTATTTGTTCAGGTTCCATAGCCCTCCCTTCTGACTTATATGACATAGCATTCAGTCCATACATAACTTCCATTTAAATAATAATCTCTTGCATAAATTCTTATAGTACCAAATTTTGATTTAATTTTATCTGCAACACGCTTTTCAGAAAATGTAAATTGATTTGTTAAATTCACAATCGAACTATCAACAACAACATTGTATCCATATGTTTGCATATCTTCTGAAACATTATTATTGATGGCATTTTTAATATTATTAATCATAGCAGTATTTTCTTTATATTCAACCACATCTTCCTTTGGAGTATCTGGTATAACTGGCTCTTGAACTGGTTGACTAGGTTGTTCTTGAACTTGAGTTTCCTGTACTACCTCTTGTGGCTCTTGAAAATTACTTTGGACAGGAACTGACTCACTTTGAGTTTTTGATTGTTCCTGTTTAGTTGTTTGAGTATTACTTTTAGTAGTAGAAGTATTTTTATTACTTGCCTCAACCACAGCTTGATTATCTACTTCCATTGTTTCAGACTCCTGCTCCGTTGTTTCTTGCTCTGCCTTATTTTCTATTGTTTCAGTTTTATTATTCTCAATCTTATTTTCTTCTGAAACTACTTCATTATTACTTATCGCTGATGTATTTGTCTTATTATCTGTTACAACTTTATCATTTGTCCATTTTTTATTTAAAAAGAAAATTCCTAATGCAGTACAAATTACTAGAAATATTATTAATATGATATGCCAATATTTTTTAATAAATACCATAAAAATCTCCCCTTTTTGTTCTATTGTAACTCTTGTATCTCCGTATTGCAAGTCATTTCTGTTGCTTGTACACATAGTCTTTGTTCTCTTCTGTTTGGTATGCAAGTAATCATTGTCAATTTATTTTCTTTTGTATTTTCTAATAGACTCCAGTCTGTTTCAAAAATAGCTTGGATATTATCAACTTTATATGTTCTTTCATAAAATTTAGTTTTATATTTTACAATATCACCAACTTCAAGCTCATTTAATCTAGCAAAAAATGAATCGCCATAACCTCTATTATGTCCTGCTAACCCAACATTTCCATCATAAGTTGCTGTTGTTTCAATATGTCCTATGTAGTCTTTAAGAACATCGTTGGTTGATCCTTCCTTAACAGTTACATTCAATCCTATTTTTTCGATAGTTAGAATTCCAAGCACAGAATCATCCCAGACATCTTCAACTTTATCATAAGTTACATTTTCAAATTTGGAATCAGTTTTAATACTATCAACATCAGCTAAATTTGTATTTAAATATCTATCAATAGCATACCATCCTATTCCAAATATAGTAATAAGAATGCAAACAATAATTAACACAATTCGAAACTTTTTCAACTTTAGTCACCTCCTAAACCAATACTTCGAATTCTCTGTTTTGTATATTATAATTATATTGTTTGTCGAAATATTTGAATTTTACAGTCTTTCCTCTAATCTTCTTATATAAAGATTTTGAAATTATAACTTTATAACTTCTAGACTGATAATTATATGGAGTTAAGTCTACAAACATTTTGCTTTCGCTTAAATGTGCTTTTCTAACAAGTACATATTCTCCATCTATTAAGTTATAGATTTTTACATTTTTTGAAGTTAGAAGAACAATACCACATACACAAAGAATTCCTGTTGTTCCAATTACTGCTTGTGGTACAACTTTGTTTTCTTCCTTTTTAGTTTCAGGTTTAATGCTCTCTACTTCTTTGTATTTTGCAGTAAATGTTGTTGTATCTTTTACTTGTTTTTCAAGAGTTCCTGCATATCTAACTTTAGCTATATAGCTTGTAACTATTGTTCTTGTATTTTTCCCTTCATATTTCATCGTTCCACTATACTTAACAGGAACTTGACTCCCGTCAACTTCTTCTGTTTCTGTTACATCCCATACTGGATTTACAAGATAATAAGTTAAACCATTCTCTTTTATTTCTTTAGGAATATTATTCAATTCATTACTAGAAACATTTGTATAT
>JAGATI010000107.1 GCA_017621295.1 Clostridia bacterium
AAGCCTACTTGTGAAATTTAAAACTATTAACCTGTAACATGTTTTTCGTAAATTTTATAAAAACGATTGACTTTATAAAAAAAACTAATTATAATAACATTATGTGAAGATGAAAGACAAAAATAAGACAAAGTAAAATAAAGGTTATCTAAAGAGAGGATTAGTCTAACTTTGGCTGAAAGCTAATCTAGATAAACATATTTGAAAAACTACCTTATTAGTTGCTAGAAGTAAAAAGCTAGACGTATGCTTGCGTTAAAAGCAATTTAAATTAAGTTAAATTTAGGATGGAACCGTGCGAATAAAAATATATAATTTTTAGCACTCCTATAAATGCAAAAACATGCATTTATAGGAGTGTTTTTGCATACTTAAAATATCTAAAGGGAGGTTTTTATATGGTAAAAGTAGAATTAAAAGATGGTTCTATATTAGAAGTAGAAAAAGGAAGTAGCGTGTTAGATGTAGCTAAAAAAATTAGTGAAGGTTTAGCAAGAGTGGCAACAGCAGGTGAGGTTAATGGAGAAGTAAAAGATTTAAGATTTAAATTAGAAGAAGATTGCACGTTAGTAATTCATACATTTGATGGAAGTGAAGCTGGTAAAAAAGCATATTGGCATACTAGTACACATGTTATAGCACAAGCTGTAAAACGTTTATATCCAAATACTAAACTTGGAATAGGTCCAAGCATAGATAATGGCTTTTATTACGATTTTAAAGTAGAAAAACCATTTTCAGAGGAAGATTTAAAGAAAATAGAAGAAGAAGCTAAAAAGATTATAAAAGAAGATTTACCTCTTGAAAGATTTACACTTCCAAAAGAAGATGCAATAAAATTAATGAAAGAACAAAATGAAACATATAAGGTAGAATTAATAGAAGAATTACCAGAAGGAGAAGAGATTTCTTTTTATAAGCAAGGAGAATACACAGATTTATGTGCAGGACCACATTTATTAAGTACAGGAAAATTAAAGGCAATCAAAATATTATCAACATCAGCTGCATATTGGAAAGGTGACCAATCAAAAGATTCTATGCAAAGAATTTATGGAATTAGCTATCCTAAAGCAAGCGAGTTAGAAGAATACTTAAATATGTTAGAAGAAGCCAAGAAAAGAGACCATAATAAATTAGGTAGAGAATTAGAATTATTTACAACAACAGATTATATTGGTCAAGGTTTACCAATAATGCTTCCAAAAGGAGCTAAAGTAATTCAAATTTTACAAAGAATGGTAGAAGACGAAGAAGAAAGAAGAGGATATCTTTTAACTAAAACACCATTTTTAGCTAAATCAGACTTATATAAAATTTCTGGTCATTGGGATCATTATAGAGATGGTATGTTTATACTAGGCGATGAAGAAAATGATAAAGAAGTATTTGCGTTAAGACCAATGACATGTCCATTCCAATTTCAAGCATATTTAAATAGACAAAGAAGTTATAGAGATTTGCCTCTTAGATATAATGAAACATCTACTTTATTTAGAAACGAAGATTCTGGAGAAATGCATGGATTAATTCGTGTTAGACAATTTACAATATCAGAAGGACATTTATTAGTTAGATTAGACCAATTAGAAGAAGAAATTAAAGGTTGTATAGATTTAATTGAATTATTCACAAAAAGATTAGGATTAGATGAAGGAATTTCATATAGATTTTCTAAATGGGATCCAAATGATAGAGAAAAATATATGGGAACAGATGAAGAATGGGAACATTCACAATCTGTATTAAAAGGAATATTAGATGATTTAGGAATAGATTATGTTGAAGCAGATGGAGAGGCGGCTTTCTATGGACCAAAATTAGATATTCAATATAAAAATGTATGGGGAAAAGAAGATACTATTATAACTGTACAAGTAGATTTTCAACTTGCAGAAAAGTTTAATATGTTCTATATAGATAAAGATGGAAATAAAGTTCGTCCAGTTGTAATACACAGAACATCTCTTGGATGTTATGAAAGGACTTTAGCAATGCTTATTGAAAAGTTTGCAGGAGCATTCCCAACATGGCTTGCACCAGTACAAGTAAAGCTTCTTCCAATATCTGATGCACAAGTAGAATATAGTAAAAAATTAAAATCTGAATTTGAAAAACAGGGACTACGTGTAGAGTTAGATGATAGAAACGAAAAAATAGGATATAAAATTCGTGAAGCACAACTTGAAAAAGTTCCATATATGTTAGTTATAGGAGATAAGGAAGTTAATGAAAATAAAGTTTCAGTTCGTTCAAGAAAAGAAGGAGATATTGGAGCTGTTTTGGTAGATGCATTTATTTCTAAAATAAAATATGAAATAGAAAATTATATTAAATAAACTTAAAGTTAAACAGGAATTTTAAATAACTGGTAGGACTAACTTTATATGCAATTTTAAAACCAAGACCAACTAACAAACATTTAAACACAATTTATACAAAATAATAAGCAAAAATATTGCTTATTATTTTTTTTATTGATATACTAATAAAAAATATTTTAGGAGGGTAGTTATGCCTGGGGATGCTAAAAAGATGCAAGAAAATATAGATGAAAAACTAAAATATATAGGTTTAAATTTAGAAAATATGCCAAATAGTTTAAAAGAGCAAGTAAATCTAAATTATAAAGTAGTAAAAGAGTTCGATAATTCTTCATATAAAGTATATAAATATATATCAGTTAATGATATAGAAATTTTTATAAGTCCTACACAAAGACTTTCAAGTCTAAAAGAAAAATATAAGCTTGCGAGTCACGTATCTAAGTATTTAGAAGATAAAGAAAAATATATAGAATTAATAGAAGCATTATCTAACACTAGTATAGAGGAAATACAAAAAATAGAAGAAGAACAAAAGCTATTGAATGAAAAAATGCCATGGAATATAAAGTATAAAAATGCTTTCAAATGGCAAATATATTATTCAAAAAATGACAATAAATATTTTATGTTAGTTCCATTAAGTGAAAAAGATAATGCTACTCTATTTTATCTATTAAAAGAGAAAATTAACTGTTTAAATAATAATATAGATAAAAAAATATATGTACCGATTTGCGATGAAGAATATTCATATAAGTACTTATCAAAAGGACAAGTTTCTGATATAGAAAATTATCTATGGTTTTTCACAAAGAAATGGCCTTCAATATATGAAGTTTATGATAAGCAAAATAACAAATATATACAGATTATTGGAAAAACAAATGTATATCAAGGTGTAGAGAGTAGCTATAAAATAATAATAGAAAATAATAAAGAAGCGGAAGAAAAGTATAAATTAATGAAGGCTTTATTTATTATAGCTTCAGACTTAAAGTTTATATACAATTTTGAATGTGAAATAGATGATAATGGTATATTAAAATTTTTATTTCAAGAAGATGAACTAGAATTTAAATATTTGGAGAAATTCCTTAAAGAGCAAGTTGATAATAAATTAGATGAAACCAAAGATATTATAGAAGATACCAAAGAATTAGAAGAAAAATTAATAGATTTAAAACAGGAAAATGAAAAAAGAAATGAAGAATATACAAATAAAGAAAAACAAATAGTAATGTTTTTACAATGCAAAAAGACTTTTATAGGAAGATTTAAATATTTTTTCAAAACTAAGAAAAGTAAAAAGAAAATAACATTAAAAGGAATAGAAAATTTACCTAAAATAATTGATTTTATAGAAGATGAAGAAGAAAATGGAGATTTTGTATTTGAAGAAAAGGATAGATATACAATTGAGGATTTACTTACTATTTGTCATATTTTAGAAAAAAAGGAAACAATATATAAAGATAAAAAATCTACTATAAAAGCATTGGAAGAAAAAATTAATATATTAAATAAAAAAATAGAGAATGCAGATTTGTATATACAAGAAATAGAAAAACATAAACGTAGTATATTTGAATTTTGGAAGTTTACTAATAAAGATTTACCAGATGCTATAGCAGAGGCAGAAAAGCTAAAACAAGAAGAAAAAAATAAAATAAAGAAAAGTTTCAATTATCAGGAAGATATGCAAAACTTAGGAAAAAAAATGGATGAATTTCAGAAAAATACATTATCTAAAAATGAAATTGATGCATTATATGTTGTAAAAGATTATATAGATATTATTAATATTCTTTGCAAGACCAAGATTGATGATGAAGATAACTCAGTTATTAGTCAAGTACTAGCAAGTGAAAAAAGTAAATATGATAAACAATTATCAGAAACAAATGTTATATATTTCGATATTTTTGGGAATATTGATAAAGAGCAAGAAAAAATAAAAGAAAAAGAAATTATAGAAGAAAGAAAAGATAAATATCAAATTCTTCATTTAGATAGTAAAATGAAATTAAATGAGTTTAAAGAAACATTAAATAAGTTTAAAAGAATATTGGAAAAAGAATATAATAAAATAAAGTTGCCATATGATATTTCATTATATTGTTTATTAAATCAAAATACTATGTTAGAATGGAGTGTAGCAAATATTAATCCAGATAATATTATACAAAAAGATACTAAAAGAGAGAATATAGACATAATAAAATATAATATTCCAGAAGGTTCTTCAGTATTATTTTATACAAATTGTATTTTATATAAAGGAAACAATACAAATATTGGAATAAATGACGACTCAGAAACTTTATTACATTTAAGTAGATTTGACAGAGAACTAAAAGGAAAATTAAAAAGAAAAGTATGTTTAGCTAAAAATGAATATGAAAATATAGTAAAAAGCATAAAAATTTATGAGTATGATTTAAAGCCAAAGGATATAGAGGAGGCAAATAATGATAAATAGAGCAATTATTATTGTACTTGATGGTTTTGGAATTGGAGAGCTTCCAGATGCAAATGTATATGGAGATTGTGGAAGTAATACTTTAGAAGGAATTTATAATAACACATCTCTTAAATTACCTAATATGAAAAACTTGGGATTATATAATATAGATGGTTTAAAAATAGATGAAAGAAAAGAATATGTCTGCGGTTCATATGGAAGACTTGCAGAAAAATCTTGCGGAAAAAATAGTCCTGTAGGACACTGGGAGATGTGTGGTTATATTAAATGTCCAGGTTTTAAAATATATCCTGGGGCTTTTCCAGAAAAATTATTAGAAGAATTTAAACAAAAAACAGGATTAAAAGGGCTTCTTTGTAATGAAGTAGGATCAGGAACAGAAATTTTAAAAAGATTTGGAGAAGAACATTTAAAAACAGGATTTCCGATTGTTTATACTTCTGCTGATAGTGTATTTCAAATTGCAGCACATGAAGATGTTATTCCTGTTCAAAAATTATATGAAATATGCAAAATTGCAAGAGAGATGTTAGACAAACCAGAATATAATATTGGAACAGTAATAGCAAGACCATTTATAGGAGATAAATCAGATAATTTTGTAAGAACATATAATAGAAGAGATTTTGAATCTTCTACATTTGGAATAAATATGTTAGATATAATAGAAAGATCTGATGATTATGAGGTTATTGCAATTGGAAAAATAGAAGATTTATTTTCTGGAAGAGGAATAACAAAGGCAATTCATACAAATGGAAATGCTGATGGAATAAATGAGACCATAGACTTTATTAAACAAGATACAAAAGGATTAATATTTACTAATTTAGTTGATTTTGATATGCTATATGGTCATAGAAATAATATAGAAGGATACGCAAAAGCTTTAGAATATTTTGATAATAAAATACCAGAAATAATGAAAAGCATGAAAGATACAGATATACTAATTATTACTGCTGATCATGGAAATGACCCAAGTACACCTAGTACAGACCATTCAAGAGAATATGTTCCAATTTTAATTTATGGAAAAGATATAAAAGAGAATGTTAATTTAGGAACAAGGGAAACTTATGCAGATATTTCGGCAACTGTGTTAGATATATTAAATCTAGAAAAGTTAGAAAATGGAATAAGCTTTAAAAATGAAATTGTGAAAGTTGATAATTAGTGGGTTGTTTTTTTAGTAAAAAAATTTAAACTTAAATAAAATCCAGACTAAACATATTACAAAGTATGTTTAGTCTGAATTTTCAAAATATCTTTACTAGTGCATTGATAGTATTATTTTCTTTATTTTTAATTGTTATTATATTAGTATTATCAATATTAGAATAAAAACAATCTACAGTTTCTCCGATTTTTATTTGTTTTTTAAATAGTACTTCTATATTATTTAATTCAGAAATATAAATATTTTCTGGTAATGTTTCATATGCTAATTTTATATAATTTAAGTTATGCATATGTTCGTTTACATCTATATCATATCTATTGCATGTATATGAATATTTATACTCGCTTATTTCTGGTTCTTTTAATTTTGGTACTTCTAATAAATCAAAAACACTTTTTTCCTCAGGACCATATTTTCCGAATTAAGTCTTTTTCAATTTTTATCATACCATTTTTTGATATATCGATTAAAACCCATTTTGATGTTGCTATTGCTAATAAATTATTATTATTATCATAAACCTCGAAATCACGATAAGAATATATTCGGCAGGCATTTCTTGCCCAAGTTTTTACTGTTAAAATATCTCCATATCTACAAGGTTTTATTAATTGTAGTTTCCAATTTATTAATGCCCAAGTCAATTTTGTATTATTAAAGTCATTTAGACCTAGTCCAACGCTTGCTGAATGCATTTCAGCGATTTCTTCTAGTATAGCTAATAGTCCGAATATTGTTAATTTCTCCGTTTTGTATTAATGTGATTTAGTCCTACACGGAAAGTTGATTTAAAAAACATGTAATCCTCCAATTTTTAATAAATAGTTTAAAATTAGTTTATGCATTTTACTTTATGGGATTTTGTAAAATAGCATAAATAGAATTAAATACTGTATATATTTAATTAATTTTTAAGCATATATTAAAACTCTTAAGTAATTAAAAACGTAAGCAGTATAAATTCTCTTCTCAAGGGATAATTATATCATCTTTTTGTGAAAATGTAAAAACAAAATTTGTAAATATATTACCATTTGTTAGTCTAGTATATACTGTTAAGGGAATTAACGCCTATTATATTAATTAGAAAAAAGATTAAAGAGTGTATAGAGTGTATTATATAATTTAGATTATTTTTAGATTTTATAAAAAGTTAGATTGAAATGAATTCTTTGTATATTTACAAGCAAGCCATGTGGAATGTTGCTCGGTGCTATATCTGAAGAATTAGA
>JAGATI010000108.1 GCA_017621295.1 Clostridia bacterium
ATTATTATTATTATTATTTCCTGTGCTATTTGGATATATAGGCTTTATATATTTTTTGCTAACTGCTCCAACATAATCACCTTCTACTTGAACAATATACCAATCTCCAACACCTGCAAATACACGAATATATTCGTTTTTATTAACAGTAGTTACAACACCATATCCAGTTCCAGGTCCACTACGTACATTTAGTTTTGTAGCTGTAACGAGACCTGTAGAAAAGTCTAATTTATAGTAGTGCTGCATACCAAAAGATGAAGTAAATGTGCAAAGTGTAATTATAAAAGTTAAAAATATGCTACTTATAATAAGTAATTTATTCTTTTTAATACGAATTACTTTCATGAAAAAATCCCCCTAATATTTTTTATACTTCAAGTTTATACGATAAGAATGTCCAATATTACAGAAAAATGAAGAAAGGATAAACAATTTGGAAATAAAGTCAGTCTTAGTTTTATAGTAAATCATTATTAAAGTTAGCTTTGATATTTTAAAGTAAATTAAAAATATTTACTTTTAAGAAAAAATGTAACTAATTTAAGAACAAATAACATAAATCTCCTAAAATAAGCATAAAATTAAATAGCTTATTTTAGGGGGTTTTTATGTTTATAGTATTTAACAAAGAAAAAATATATTCATATGTTATAGCTTTAAGCACAATTGTAATTTTATTTATTATGGCATCTACTATAATTAATAGAAAAGATGGGATAATTGCTACATCAGCGTCCAGTAGGCAACTACCAGTATATAGTGTAGATACTAAAGAAAAAAAGATAGCATTAACAATGAATTGTGCATGGAATGCAGATGATATAGATAGCATTCTAGATACACTATCAAAAAATAAGATACATATTACATTTTTTATGGTAGGTGATTGGGTAGACAAATATCCAGAATATGTAAAGAAAATAGCAGATAATGGTCATGAAATTGCAAATCATTCTAATACTCATCCACATGTTAATCAGTTAAATATAGATAAAAATATGGAAGAGATAAAGTTGTGTAGTGAAAAAATCGAGAAGATTACAGGAAATAAAACTACGTTATACAGAGGTCCATATGGAGAATATAATGATACTGTAATTAATGCAGCAAAAGCTAAAGAACATATAACAATACAGTGGAATTTAGATACACTTGACTATACAGGCTTAACTGGTGAAGAAATGTGGAAAAGATTAGATTCAAAATTATCAAATGGAAGTATTATATTATCACATAATGGAACAAAACATACAGCTGATAGTTTGGAATTATTACTTCATAATATAAAAGAAAAAGGATATGAAGTAGTAACTGTATCAGAATTAATATATAAAGATAATTACACTATTGATGTAAATGGAATGCAAAAACAAATTAAAAATGAATAAATTAATGATATAAAGAGATAATAAATATATAAAATAAGGAGAAGAGTAATGATTTTTATTGGTATTGTTACAGATACAAAAAGTGAAAGCTATATAAATAAGATTCGAAATAATAATGATATTTTTAATAAATATCATATTATATTTATTAAAGAAAAGAGTATTGAAAATATTAAAAATATAAAATTTGATACAATAATTATTAATCGTGAATTTAATGAAGAAGATTATTTAAATAAATTAATTGCAAAAACAAAATATCTTATTATAAATGAAGATATAGATATAGCAATTAGTTTATTGAAAGATGTCAATTCTAATATAATAACATATGGTTTTAATTCTAAATCTACAATAACAATGTCTAGTGTGACAGAAGATAGTATTCAAATTTGTGTACAAAGAAATATTTTAAGTAAGCAAAATGAAATAGAGCAACAAGAGATAAGTTTAGCAAAAGATGGTAAAAGTGAAATTTATGATATTATGTTATTAATATCTATGCTTTTATTATATGATAAAAATGATATAAATCTAGTGAAATTCTAGAAAATTAAATAGAAATTTAAAAAAATTTTAAAAAAAATAGAAAAAAATAACTTTTTATGTAGACAAAACCAAAGAAGTAGAGTATAATAGAAAATATGAAATATATTCTAAAATAATAACATTATGAATAAGATACTATTAAGAGAAACAAATAAGGGGAGGAAATTAAATTGAATACAAATTATTCAGATAATAACCACATTGTTTTAGTGGGAAAGGTAACAAGTGACAAAAGATTTAGTCATGAAATTTATGGAGAAAAGTTTTACATATTTGATTTAAGTGTACCACGTTTAAGTGGAAATGCAGACATTATACCAGTAACAGTATCAGAAAGACTTTTAACAATTGATGAATTAACAATCGATAAAAAGATAATAGTTGAAGGTCAATTTAGATCATACAATAGTTATGAAAATGAAAAAAATAGATTGGTATTAACTGTTTTTGCAAAAGATGTTAAATTTGTAGAAAATCAAGAAGAAGAACTTCAAGTAAGTAAAGACTTTATCTCAAATGAAGTAATTTTAAATGGGTACATATGTAAAAAGCCAATTTACAGACAAACACCATTCGGAAGAGAAATATCTGATATATTATTAGCTGTAAACAGAGCATATAATAAATCTGATTACATTCCTTGTATAGCATGGGGAAGAAATGCTAGATTTTGCGAAAATATGCAAGTTGGAACAGAAGTAAAAATTGTTGGTAGAGTTCAATCTAGAACTTATGAAAAGAAATATGAAGATGGAACATCTCAAACAAAAATTGCTTATGAAGTATCAGTTTCAAGTTTAGAAATAGTAAATCAAGAAGATAATGAAAATGAAGATGAAAAAATAGAAGAAAATCAAGAAGCAATGTAAGAAGGTTGCCAAAAGGGATGGGGTATATTGACAATTTAAATGGTCAATATACCCCGTCCCTTTTGGCATTTCATTATTTTTTTTCTTCTGGAATAATAATATTTTTTTTCTTTTCTTCAATTTTTGGTTTTTCGATTTCTAAATGGTCATAGACTGGAGAAATATCTATTTTTCCATTACCTGAAACAACTTTTAATTTCTTACTTTTGTTTTCTTTTTTTTCTTTCTTATCATTAGACATAAATTAACACATCCTAACTATTATTTTTATTAATATTAGCATAAAGGTTTTTATAATTCAATATAAATGCATAAAATTTGTATTGTTTTTATATAATATAATAAACATATTAGATGAACAAAAATGATAAAAAAATACATTTTATTTAGTGTACTAAACAAAATGTTGACAAATGCTTTTAAAAAGATTTATAATCTAATTAAGGAAAGAGGGGATGTAAATGATAATTCGCGAAAAATACTTATCAAAAATAAGACCATTTTATGAGCAAGATTTAATAAAAGTAATAACAGGAATAAGAAGATGTGGAAAATCTGTTATATTATTACAAATAATAGATGAATTAAAACAAAAAGACATAAAAGAAACCCAAATAATATATATAAACTTTGAATTTGAAGATTATTCTTTCATAAAAGATGATATGGACTTACACAATTATGTTAAAGAGAAAATAGTTAATGAAGAAAAATATTATTTATTCTTTGACGAAATTCAAAATGTTAAGAACTGGGAAAAAGCAGTAAATTCATTTAAAGCATCAAAGAATGTATCAATTTTTATAACAGGATCAAATAGTGATTTGTTATCTGGTGAATTAGCTACACATTTAGCAGGAAGATATGTAAGCTTTAATGTATATCCATTTACATTTAAGGAAGTGTGTGAATTCAAGAATTTAAATGGTTTAAATGAAAAAGAAAAAGCCTTCAATGATTATATATATTGGGGTGGTTTACCTCAAAGATTTATGATGACAGATGAAATGCAAATAAAAACATACCTATCGGATGTATATAATTCTATTGTTATAAAAGATATAATAAAAAGATTCAACATAAAAGACTTAGATTTATTTCGGTAGAATAATAGAATATATAGTAACAACGCCATCACAAAACTTTTCAGCAGAAAGTTTATCAAATTATTTTTTAGGCAAAGAAGAAAGAGAAGTATCAAAGATAACTTTATACAATTATTTGGAATATATGTGTAAAGCAATGTTAATAAATAAAGCGGATAGATATGATGTTAGAGGAAAAAGAATTCTTAATGGCAAATATAAATATTATCTAACAGATTTAGGATTAGGCCAAATTAAAAATGTTGGGAAAAGACTTCAATTAGGTGCATATTTAGAAAATATCGTATATAATGAATTATTATCATGTGGCTATGATGTAAAAGTAGGAAATTTAGAAAGAGCAGAGATAGATTTTATAGCTACAAGATTTAACGAAAAAATATATATTCAAGTTGCATATATGCTAACCGATGAAAATGTTATCGATAGAGAATTTGGAGCATATGGAGGAATAATGGATAATTATCCTAAATATGTACTTTCAATGGATAAGTTCGACTTTTCTCAAAATGGAATAATTCATAAGAATGTTATTGATTGGTTATGTGAGCAGAAATCTTGACATAAAAAAAAATGAATGTAATAATATATCCATATTAAGAAAGAGGTTAGAAAAATGGAAATAGACAAAATGAAAGCAATTATAGAAGCAATATTATTTTCTGCAGGTAGACCTGTTGAAACTAAAGAGTTCATGTCTGCTCTTGAAATTAGTTTTGAGGCAGTGCAGGATATTATGGAAGATATGAGAAATGAATATAAAATGCAGAAAAGAGGACTAGAGTTAGTTAAAACTAATGATTCATATCAATTATGTACTAAAAAAGAATATTATGAATATATTTATCCAGTATTTGATAAAAGAAGCAAGCCTAATTTATCACAAGCAGCACTAGAAGTTTTATCAATTATTGCATACAATCCTAAAATTACAAGAGCTGAAATTGAGCAGATTCGTGGTGTTAATTCAGATGGTACTTTATATAAGTTGTTGGAATACGAATTAATACAAGATGTAGGAAAATTAGATGCACCAGGCAGACCCACTATATATTCAACAACAAGTAACTTCTTAAAGATGTTTGGACTTACAAATTTAGAAGAATTACCAGAATTACCAAGATATAAAATTGATGAAAATGAACAAATAGTAATAGATGATTTAGTGGAAGAAAAAACAGATGTAGAATCAAATATAGAAAGTGAGAATGAAAATAACAAAATATGAGAGAAGATATTATTAATTATTTAAAAGAGGAAGTTTATTCAAGAGCTATAAGACCTGAAAATAAATTTGGAATAGGTGCTTATTATCATATTGAAGCTGTTGTTAAAAATGGAGAATTATTAGCAGAACAATATGGGGCAGACAAAGATGTTGTAATAATAGCTGCATGGTTACATGATATAGCATCAATAACAGACTATAGTTTATATGAAATGCATCATATTCATGGAGCAGAAATTGCAGAAGAGTTACTAAAAAAATTTAACTATGATTTAGGCAAAATTAATTTGATAAAAAACTGTATAATAAATCACAGAGGAAGCATAGAACTTAAAAAAATAACAATAGAGGAAAGATGTGTAGCTGATGCAGATGCTATTTCACATTTTGATAGTATTCCAAATCTATTATATTTATCGTATGTGAAAAAGAATATGGGAATAGAAGAGGGGAAAGAATTTGTAAAAGCAAAATTGCAAAGAAGTTATCAAAAATTATCTGAAGAAAGCAAAAAATATTATTTACAAAAGTATAAAAATGCTATGGAATTATTAGGATAAGATGGTGTGTAAAATAGTAAATCAGAATTTAATATATTTAAATATTAAAAGTATAATGACATAAGTAGAAAAAATATAAAGTATTTTTTACTTATGTCATTATTTATCTGAAATTTCTTTACCAAAAGCACTCTTTGACAGATAATATGTGCAATCAAAACTAGGCGTAGCCTTTTTAGTAACAATATTTTCGTATGAGCATTTACCATCTTTTTGATAAATACAATCAGAAGAACAGTTTATGTTAGTCAATGTAATATCACCTCTAAAATAGTGTAAATTTATAAATCTATTTAATTATATTATGTATAATCTATAGTTTATTATACATTTTTAGAAAAATTTTTACAGAACATATTTATTACACAATTTTCACATTTTGGATTTCTTGCTGTGCAAATATTACGTCCATGATAGATAAAAATATGATTGATATCTTTATAAAATTCTTTTGGAAAAAGTTTTAATAAATCGAGTTCTATTTTAGACGGTTCAATTTCTTTTGATAAACCTATTTTATTAGATAATCTTTTGGCATGTGTGTCTACTGCAATTCCTTGAGGGTTATTAAATGCTTCTAACATTACAACATTTGCAGTTTTTCTTCCTACACCAGGTAATTTCATTAGCTCTTCCATTGTTTTTGGAACTTCACTATGATATTCTTGTACTAATATATAGCTAGTGGCTTTTATATTTTTTGCTTTAGTTTTATAAAAACCACATGGATGAATCAATTCTTCTAACTTAGCGAGTTCAATATTTGCGAAGTCTTTAGGAGTATTATATTTTGAAAATATTGATGGAGTAGTTTTATTTACTCTTTCGTCTGTACATTGAGCAGATAATATAACTGCAATTAATAATTCAAAAGGTGTAGTAAAGTCTAAACTACATTTGGCATCTGGGTAGGCTTTCTTTAAAATTTCTATAATATTTATTGCATCAGTTTTTTTCATATTTAAATTCATTCCTTTCTAACTTTACTAAAGAAGGGCATATATAGAAAGAAAAGCCCTAAGTTTATTTTTTTGTACTATTCGTATTAAATAACTATAAAGATATATTTATAATTCTAAGTGAAAGTAATTTTATATTAAATAGAATGATTACATAAAAAAATAATGTTAATTAAGTAACGATTCCATAATAATGTTAATATAATATATTAATAGGAGGTAATATATTATGTTTGGTGTATTAAAGAAAACTTTAGGAGTGTGTTTAATTGGGTTAGGACTTGGGATATTACTTGTATTATTACTTCCATTAACTGGTTGGCTAATTGCTATAGGTTTAGCTGTTGTTGCTATAGGCTTCATGTGGCTTGCATGTTAAATGTTATAAAAAGAGGAGTGAAGAAAATGACAATAGTAGTAAAAAGAGTGCCAAAATTTTTAAGAGGATTTGTGAAAATGATATTTGGCATAAAAGAATAATACATAAGAAAAAATAAAAAGTAGGCTTTTTTGCCTACTTTTATTTCTGTTTTAAGATAAAAATATTATGCTTTTTACATTAATTAACAAAAAAATTGCAGAAGTTTTTATTTAAATAAAATTTTGCAATTTAGATTTTAATACCACTATTTTAAAATGTTCTAAATAATGAAAATGTATTTATTTCATCATTTAGAACATTTTAAAAGTTCATTTTTTATTATTTTTTGTAATTAAGCTCTTTTAACTTTTCCAGAACGTAAGCATTTAGCACATACAGAGATTCTTTTTGTTTCTCCATTTATAATAGCTTTAATAGTTCTTAAGTTTGGTTTCCATGTTCTAGTAGCTCTTCTACTTACATGTGAACGAGCGATACTAATTTTATTACCATGAGATAATGATTTCTCACAAATTTCACATTTTGCCATGATTAATTGCACCTCCTATATGCATAATAAAATTGACTAAGTATAAGTTTATCATAACTTTTATAAAAAAACAAGTGCTTTTGAGGGATTTTTAATAAAATTTGATATAAGTATTCACGAAAAAAAGATTTTATGATATAGTAGAAAAAGATTTTTTAAAAGATATTTTGCAAAGGATGGAAGAAAAATGGAGAAAAAGAAAAGTAATTTTATAAAAAATATATTTTTAGTATGTATAATAATGGCTATAATACTACTTATATTAAATGTAGCACCAAATTATATAAGAAAATTAGATAATAAAGTTAATGTAATTGTAAATTATACAGATGTAACAGATAGTATTAAGCAAGAAGCATATATTGATGAAAATGGAAATGTATATTTAAGTAAAGATGATATAAAGAATTTTTATGATGAATATATTTATTACGATGAAAAATATAATCAGATTATTACAAGTTCAGATACAAAACTTTTGACTATGAGTATACAAGAAAAGCAAAAAACTATAAATGGAAAAAAATCTGTAATGAACGCAGAAATTAAAGAAATTGAAGGAAAATACTATATTCCTTTTTCTGAGTTAGAAGATATATATAATGTAAAAGCAACATATATAAAAGAATCTAATACAGTTGTTCTAGATTCTTTAGATAGAAAATTACAAACAGCAACTAGTTTAGATAAAAATAAAGTTAAATACAAAGATACATATTTTTCTAAAACAATTGATGAGTTAGAAAAAGGAGAAGAGGTTTATATAGTACAAACTAAATCAGGAGATTTGCGGAACTACATCAAAAGGTTTTGTGAAGGTTAGAACTAAAAAAGGAAAATTAGGGTATGTAAAACAAGATTCTATTTCTGAAATAGTTACATCAAGAGAAGCTAAAGTAGAAAATAAACCAATAGAAGGAAAGGTAAGTCTAGTTTGGGAATACTTTTCTGAATATGGACATGCACCAAATAGAACTGGAACTACTATTCAAGGTGTAAATGTAGTTTCACCTGCATTTTTTACTTTAGAAAAATTAGGAAAAGGTAACCTTTTAGAAAATGTTGGAACAAGTGGAGAGGAATATATTAAATGGGCACATTCTAATGGATATAAAGTATGGCCACTAGTTTCTAATGATTCAATGAAAGAAACAACATCAGAAATAATGAAAGATTACAAACTAAGAGAAAATCTAATTAATCAAATTGTAGATAAAGTAAAAAAATATAATTTAGACGGAGTAAATATCGATTTCGAATATATGAAAGAAGAAGATAGAGATTTATTTTCTAGATTTATAATAGAACTTACACCAAGAATTAAAGAATTGGGAAAGGTTGTATCAGTTGATGTAACAGCACCTGATGGTTCACCAGATTGGTCTTTATGTTTTAATAGAAATGTTTTAGGAGATGTTGTAGATTATATTATGTTTATGGCATATGACCAACATGGAGAGTATGCTGAAAAAGAAGGTGAAGAAGGAACTGTTGCAGGATTTGATTGGGTGGAATTGAATATAGATAAATTTATAGATTCAGATAGAGAAGGAGTTCCAGCAGAAAAATTAGTTTTAGGAATGCCATTTTATACAAGACTTTGGAAAGTAAAAAATGGAGAAGTAACAAGCTCTGTTGTAACTATGAAGAATATGGAAAAATCTATTCCAGAAGGTGTAACTAAAAAGTGGGATGAGATATTAAAGCAAAACTACGTACAATATGAAAAAGATGGAGCTATTTATAAAATGTGGATAGAGGATGAAGATTCAGTAAAAGAAAAGCTATCATTAGTAAATAAATATAATCTAGCAGGTTCTTCTTATTGGGTTAAAGATTTCGAAAATGAAAACATTTGGAATATTATAAAACAAGAATTAAATAATGAATAATTTTATGATTACCTAAATATAATATAAAACAGATTATATTTAGGTGATTTTTTATGAAAGAAAAAAATGTAAAAATGTATTTAAAAGAATGCATGAGCAAATTAGAGGTTTGGAATTATAACAATTTAATAAAATTGCATAATAAAATAAAATCAAGACAAATGAAAAGGATATATAACTTTTTTCTTCGAATTTTTATTAATATCAATTTTGGTTTTAAAATGGTTAGAGGAAAATTAGAGATAGGAAAACTTAAAGATGAAAGATTATTTTGTATAATACCAATAAATATAGATAAAATAAAATGTACAAGTGGCAATAAATTTATTAAATATTTGTATAAAAAATGTATTAATAATATTGAGAGAGCTGTTAATATATATAATGTTAAATTTATTATTTTATCCAAAAAAATAAAGGAATTAGAAGAAATAAGAAATATATGTACTCATAATAGTGTAAAGATTTTAGATGGAAAGTATTTATTAAAAGTTATGCTAGGAAAAGTATTAGAACATATTATGCATGCTAGAAATGAAAAGCTGGAAACACAAAATATACATATAGTAATAAATCAGAATAGTGAAATAAATATTGGTTTGATAGAATACATATGTGGAAGAGTTAAAAGTGTAAATATTGTAACAAAACAAATAAGAAATTTCCGGAAAATTAGAAACATACTTGTATGAGAAAAAAGGAATTATGATAGCCGTTTCAAATAATAAAAAGAAAAGTCTTCAAAAAGCTAAAATAATTATTAATTTTGATTTAAAACAAGATGAGATTTCTAAGTATCAGATAAATCGTAATGCTGTGATTATAAATTTAAGTGATAATATTATGAAGATGGAAAAGTCTTTTAATGGAATTATTATAAATTCAATGCAAATTACTAACATAAATTATAAGATAAGAAATTACTATTTATTTGAATATATAGATTTATATGAGAGTTATATATTTGAAGAAAAAAGATTAGAAAAAGCCTTAGATAAAATAGAGAAAGATAATATAATTATTAAAGGATTATTAGGTGAAAGAGGAAGAATCCAAAATATGGAATATACAAAAATTGCTTGACAAATTAGATAAACTGGATTAATATATGTAGGAATTTAGAGTTGCAAATTTACATAAGTACAATTTTTTAATACACAAGGAGGAAAAATTATGGACGATAAAGAAGTAATATTAACACAAGAAGGTTATGAAAATCTAGAAAAAGAATTAGATTATTTAAAAACTGAAAAAAGAGCTGAAATAGCTGAAAGAATAAAAGTTGCTTTAGGATTTGGTGATTTATCTGAAAATTCAGAATATGATGAAGCAAAAGGTGCTCAAGCTGAAAATGAAAATAAAATTGTAGAGTTAGAAAATAAACTAAGACATGCAAAAATTATTGATGAATCAGAAATAGATACAAAAACTGTTCAAGTTGGAAATACAGTAAAATTATTTGATATGGAATTTGAAGAAGAAGTTTGTTATACTATAGTAGGTTCTACAGAAGTTGATTTAAGTTTAAATAGAATATCAAATGAATCTCCAATAGGTACTGCACTTTTAGGTGCTAAAAAGAATCAAGTAGTTGAAGTTCAAGCACCAGCAGGAGCAATGAAATATAAAGTTTTAGCGATAACTAAATAAAGTGAATATAAAATATTAATTATTAAATAAAGATAAACCTTAGAAAATATGTAATTTTCTAAGGTTTATTTAGGTGCGTATATATAATATTAAGGTTTATTTAAACTTTTAAAGAACTTTCAAGTGCAAGAAGAATCATATCATTTAAAGATTTTTCTCTTGCTTCTGATGAGATTTCTTGCTTTTTATAATGAGAATCTACGACTGTAAGTAAACAAGTGGCTTTTTTATTTAAATATTTTGCTGTATAAAATAATGCAAAAGCTTCCATTTCTGCTCCAATAATATTTAATTCTTTTGGAAATCTTGAAATTAAATCATCTATGCTTTCGACATAGTAATCAAAACATTCGCTACATAGAGTATTTCCTTTTACATATGGAATTTTAATTTCTTTTGCTGTTTCTTCGATTATATTATTTAATGTTATATCTGCTTCTGCAATATGTTCTTCTTTTCCATGTAAAGCTTTTGCGAAGTTTCCTTCTGTATAAGTTTTATCTACTAATATTGTATCAAATATGTTTAGTTCTGGTGTATATGCTCCGACAAGAACCTATTCTTATAATATTTTCTACATCATAAAATTTATACAATTCATAGCAATAGATTCCCATACTGGGCATGCCCATTCCAGAAGCAAATACTGTTATTTCCTTTCCTTTATATGTTCCTGTATAGGCTAGAATATTTCTAACAGAATTAACAAGTCTTGAATTTTCTAAAAAATTTTCAGCTATATATTTTGCTCTTAATGGATCTCCTGGCATTAATACTGTTTTTGCAATATCTTCCTTTTTTGAACTAATATGTGGTGTCATAAAGTACCTCCTTGTATTATTTTAATAAAGATAAAATATATATATTTTTTAGTATTGTCAATATTTTATAAAAAAATAATAAAAGTTTTGATTAAATATAGTTACGGTTTTAAAAAATATATATTAAACACTTAGCTAGGAAGTGATATACTTTTAAATAAGCTGTGAATAGTAATGATAAAATATTTTAATTTATATAAAAAAACATTGAAACTTAATAAGATAAGTGTTAAAATAATAATAGATTTAAAAAAAACCGCATTTTTTGTAGGAATTTTTTAAATCTTTTTTTATTTATATAAAAAATTACTAATTAATTTCACAAAAGAAAATAAAATTGGAAATTGGTAGAAAGTACTAATTTGGTTTTACTATAAATTATAATTAGATTAATAATTTAAAATGTGGTTAATAGAAAATAAGGAGGATTGTTTAATGAATACAAAATACATATTTGTAACTGGTGGAGTTGTATCAGGACTTGGTAAAGGAATAACTGCGGCATCTTTAGGAAGATTGCTTAAAAATAGAGGATATAAAGTAACTATTCAAAAATTTGATCCATATATAAATGTAGACCCTGGAACAATGAATCCATGTGAACATGGAGAAGTGTTTGTAACAGATGATGGGGCAGAAACTGATTTGGATTTAGGCCATTATGAAAGATTTATTGA
>JAGATI010000109.1 GCA_017621295.1 Clostridia bacterium
CTCCATACTGTCATATACAAGATATTCATCTACAATATTTTCAGAATTTGCACCAAAGAACTTTTTTGACTTTTCTGTACTTCCAGGAAGCTTTTCAAGCAATATGTCATCAAGGTATATCTGTAAGTCAGATTCTGAATATTTTATAGGGGCTTCAACATATATCTTATCTTTTGTTACCCATGTACATGTAAGATTCTCTACAGTTATGTCAGGAGAATTCTCATATATATGTTGCTTCAGTGTAGATATGTTTCCTATCTCATTGATGTATTGTCTTAAGTTTCTCATGTTAGTTGTCTATCTTATTTTTCATCAATTCAAGAGCTTTACCAAACACATAAGTGTAGTCATTTACTTCATTAGTATATATGTTGTCAACTATAAAGTCTATGAATGCTTTAAGATTTATGTTTGATGACTTTATGTAGTCATCAATTATAGTCTTCTTTGGAGCACCTGGCAAATTTATGTCTCTAATTACTCCATACAATTTTGACTTCCCATCTGGATCTCTTTCAAACCAAGCATCTATCTTATAAGAAAGATTGTCATCATCTATACTTTCTGATATTATATAGTCTCTTATTGAATTCATTTGAAAATAATACAATGAGGGGACAATATATATTTATCCCCTCATATTATCTATTTATATATTTTATTTGATATAATGTGTTTCTGTCATCAAGCTGCTAGACGCTGCATTAGAAGATTCCCACATGAGCTCTCTAACATCTAACATTAGATTTTTCATCTTCTCATCAGAAAGAAGGAAGCAACGAACTCGATACAATATCATTGTAACACTTGAACTTGCAATGTTGTACTTCTTTGCAATGTCCTTCTTCTTCATTTTCTTATATCCATTGAGGCCTGTTGCAGCATAGAATATTTCCATACTCTTCTTATCAAACTTCTTATCAAGTTTGTCATATATCATTGCCCATATCTTCTTAATGTCTTCATCATCTATAGTTTGACCTTCCTTCTCACCTGAATCCACATAGTCAAATAATGTCTTGGCACCGCTATTGTCACCAGCAATTGGCTTATCACCTGATATTGCATTCCTTTTTGTATTTCTACCTGTTTCAATTCTTTCTCGATTCTGATCAGATACTGGAATGCGGACTGTATGTGATTCATTCTTTATTGCCTCAAATATAGCGCATTTAATCATAAATCCCGCAAAAGATAAGAAAGTCATAGACTTTACTGCAACATGATCTGTAACATCCATACCAAGCCTATCTTCAAGTCTCTTACGTTTGTTTGATTTCTGTCCGTAGCTGTTTATAGCCCAAGTAAGACCTTCAAGTCCAACAGAATACAATTCATCTATGGTAAGACTTGACTTACCAGCAAATGAACGAACAATCTTCCAAAGCAATGGATTGTATCTCTTTATTACTGCTTCTCTTCCTCTTTCTGAAGTTAAGTCAAGAAGTATGTCATCAAGATTGATAGTCTTATTGATGATTGCATCAAACTGTTCTTTTGATAAGAATACTGGAATTTCAAGTATTCTGTTTTCTTTATTCAATCTACCAATACATGCATAGAGTTCTCTAAGACTGCCATCTGCTGGAATTCCCTTATTGTAGAATGTCTGAAGAGCATTGCTTCCACCAAATTTATTGATGTATGTAGAATTGTTTTCAATCAACCAGTTGATTACATATATTGCATCCTCTGACAAAAACTTATTTGCTACCTTGAGATACTGCTGAAGTTCTCCAACCTCTAGATAGTTGACTGTATTGTCACCATCTAAGTTAATGCCCCTGTTCTTACCTTCTGTAAACTGTTGTAATGTCTTCATTATCTTTTAATTTTTAAAATGTTAATTATTCTTGTTAAATATGTATCAAATATAGTTTCTTTTTGTCGAAATTTCAAAAAATTTTCATCTTTTTTCATAAATATTTATGTTAAAAAATTGAAATTTGATATATATTATTTCTATTTTGAACTATATATATTAAAAATAACGAAACAATTACATGAAACTTTTCAACAACATATTCTCACATACATGGACATATAAGCTATTCAACATATTTAGAACGGCATACATATATAATAAAGAATATTCTCTAATATCAGATACTTTCTATAGTAATGCATTTAGAACTGTACTTAGAAGATATCTCAATGCTGAGTTTGAAAAGGATTGGATTGGACGTCTATGGTCAGTAATAAATCCCAACATAAATATAGATGGCAAGGTTGACTTCTCTAACGTCATAATAGAATTAGATGGAACTAATACAAATTCAAATGACTATGTAAAGTATTGGGTATATAAGCAAATGTCACTTATAGCAGAATTGTTTAAGATTGAAAAGATGTATGACTACATATATATAGACTTTAAACATGTTGGACCACCTGAACATGATAACTATCTTATAGTATTTGATATGTCAGCTAGAATAGAGTTTGTTCAAAATTTGAAAAGTTTTGCTAAACATTCTATATTATATATGATAATTGCAGCAATTGCAATGTTTATTCTATAAAATAAATTTATTTTACAACAAATAAGATGAGTAATAGTACTAAAGAATCAAAAGATGTATTGAAAGAAAAATATGATGAGTTTGTTAAGACACTTGATGGTCTTGATCAAAAGGCGCTTGAGGAACTTGAACAAAAGATTATCAAGGAATCTGATGAATATCAGCAAAGTTTGAATACAAAGATGTTTGATCTTCCAAAGAAGAATTATGAAGAAACAGCTAAGGCTATTCAAGCTCTTTTGTCTAAACAGACTATTCAATGGCAATACACACTTGGTCTTGTTACAATGTATGAGTTCTGGGATCCTAAGAAGAATCCTAAGAAGGTAAACTATCCTACATTAGATGGAACTCTTCGTACATTAGGTTCACTTTCATTTACAGGATATGATGAATGGAAGGCTGTTGTTATAATCAATGACTATTTTGAACCATTACGTGGTGATTATGTAGATGCTACAAATGAAATTTATCTTAATGCAGAGAAGCATAATGCAGTAATGGATAAGCTAAAAGTATTTGATCCAAACATTCCTACTGTAGATGTTGATGCTAATGGCAAGGCAACAGTAAAATAAATGTTGGGGAATTCCCCAACATTGTTTTTGCTTAAATTTCATATTTAATATAATATATACAACATGATACACTTTAAGTTTTCAGAAGCGGATCAGAGATATATGTTTCTTACTTATGACACCGAACTTGAATATAGTATACTACACAATAAGCTAAAGGAATATTTCAATCTTGTTGCACCAGAATGTTATCTTAAGAATTACAAAGGCCCTGTATATACACATGACTTCTTATTTGAATACAATAAGAATGGTAAGACTATATTTTATTGTTCTATAGGGTTGTGGCAGACTGTATATCTGTACTTTAAAAAACAAGGTATAGAATATGATGGCTTAGATCCAAAATGGTTCAAAAGAGAACTTAAGCATACTTTTGAAGAATTCAAAGAAATAGTTGATTCATGGAGTATGTCAAGAAATCCACGTCCATATCAATATGACACTGCATATAAGATATTGACATGGAAGAAGTCTATATGTGAGATTGCAACTAGAGGTGGAAAGACACTTATAGCATATATGGTGTTCAGATATTGCATGGAATATCTAAATGCACATAAGATTCTTATGGTTGTACCATCTGTAGATCTTGTAAAGCAAGGATTTTCGGATTTCAATGAATATGCTGAATTCTTCAACACAGAATGCATATGGTCCGGTGGGAAAGTGGTAGAATCATCTAATCTAACTATAGCAACATTTCAAAGTCTTGTCAATTTTCTTGATCGTAAGAATAAGAAATACAATCCAAGCTTTTTTGATGGATATGACATAGTATTTGTAGATGAAACACATAGAGCAGCTGCCGCATCTATTAAGAATATCATATCACAACCTTTTATGAAAGATGTTAAGATTGCATTTGGTATGACAGGTACTCTTCCTAAAGAAAATACAACAGAAAGATATTGTGTACATGCATTACTTGGTGCAAGAATAGTTAGCATAACACCAAAGGATTTGATGGATGAGGGCTATATATCTCAAATAAAGATATATCAACATGTTATAGAATATAATGATGACAAAAAACAACTTGATACTTGGATAAGATGTGCGGAATATTCATTGTCTATATTTGATGAAGTTACTGATGAAAAGAATCCAAATAAGAAGCGAAGAGTTCCTCTTGAAAATCCAGATTTCTTAATAGCATTTAAGAAGACATTCCCTGAAGGATTACGACAGGCAAAGCTAAACATATATTCCAGATCAGACATAACAGAAAATAAGAAGAAGCTGATGTATAAAGATTTGCTTAAGAAAGCTGTACAATCAAGTTCTGCTGCTAACTTTCATCATATAGAACAAATGATGGTTCATTTCTTTCCTGAACGTATAGAATATCTCATAGGAATATTAGCTAACTGTCCAAGAAATACTCTTGTATTAGCTCAACATGTAGAATATATAAAACATGTAGCAGAAAGGGTAAAGGAAGCATTTCCTGACAGACCAGTAATAGCTATATATGGAGGTTCAAAAGATAGAAAAAAGCTAAAGGAAATATTAACAAACAACAATGAGGTAATAGTTGTAGGTGGATATTCTATTATGTCTACTGGACTTACTCTTCCTGGATTATGCTATGGTGTACTGTTTGAATCATTTGCATCTAATATAGTAAATACACAATCCATAGGGCGAGGTCTTGCATTAGTAGAAGGAAAGGACAAATATATTCTTCATGACATAACGGATGCATTCTCTCCACAATATGCTAGTAAGAAGATATACTTACAAGGATTAGCTAGACGAAAGCAATATACCGCTAATCATTATGAATATGAAGTAATACATAAATATATATAATATATGGTTATGAAGAATCTAAAGACTAGATATAAGACATTTGATGAGTTGAATGATGATACACCAAGTACAGGTAGTATATGTTGTTATGATGGAATAATAATATATCCTGAAGATGAAAAAGAGCCTGAATGGGAAGATCAATTTATAGAAATTGCTGATTGTCATAATAAAGTGCGTCTACATAGAGCAACATATGATACACAAGAAGACTGGATAGATAAGGTAGCTAAAATAAAGAAGTCCATAGACAACTACTACTATCATCTATTAGAAAAAGAAGCCGAATAAATTTAGTTTATTCGGCTTCTAATTTATTTAAGAATAATCCTTCTTTTTCGTATTTTATCCTTTTAAGCTTACATAAAATATCAATATTTGGAGTTATGCATGGATTACTATATCTTATAGTCCAATTATTAAATTGATATATGTCTAATATGTATCTTACTACAGCTTGTGATCTTGACTTACCAGCTGAACAATGTATATAGAAGTCATTGTCTATGTTATTGTCAATAAAGTCCACTATAGTTTTAGCTGTATTGTCATCAATAAAGTTTTCTTCATTTTCAGAAACATCATTAAAGTCAACATTCAATATATGTTTGTTGTTTTCTTTGAATAGATGATTTAAACAATCAACATCACATATTGATATGATTGCAACATTTTCAGGAAAGTTTATGTTCCATTCATTGTCAGTTGCAATCATATCAAACATTATTTGAGGATATGCATATAATTTTTGTTCTTTCATATATATACATTAATAATACATATTGTTTTCGTGACATCTAAGACATTTTAATTGTGAAAAAACCATAGGATGATAAATTATATTACTTTAATATGAAAGTGTCTTAGAAAGGGCGAGAGACA
>JAGATI010000110.1 GCA_017621295.1 Clostridia bacterium
AATTAAAAGTAAAATTAGATAAATATTAATTAGTAAAATACATTGAAAATAAATGCAAGGCAAAATTAAATAAATATTATAATTAACAAGATAAATTTAAAGTATTGACAATATATAACAGAATAACAAAATAGTAGAGTATACAAAATCTCTGCTATTTTGTTATTTCATTAGAATATATTTAATTAGTTATTTTTTTATAGTTTGGTCATCTGATACTTCTTCTATTTTATTTTCTTTTAATAATTTTTTTTTCTCCTTTTCCTGACGTTCCAAATTATCTTTTGCAACAGTTATTAATAATTTTAATCTATTAGTTTGGTTTGCTTCACTAGCACCAGGGTCATAATCTATAGGAGATATATTTGCATCTGGATATTTATTTCTAATTGTTTTTATAACTCCCTTTCCTACTACATGATTTGGAAGACATGCAAAAGGTTGAACACATACAATATTTGGAATACCGTTTTCTATATATTCTATCATTTCTGCGGTTAAAAACCATCCTTCACCTGTTTGATTTCCAATTGATAAAATATCTTTTACTTTATCTTCTAATTCCCATATGTCACAAGGTAATAAATAACCTTTTTTTGAATTAGATAAGGCTATACGTGAGTCTTTTTCTAAAATATCAATTAATTTTATTGCTGTCTTAAATAATTTGGCTTTCATTTTATCTGTTTTTATTAGCTGATTAAATGTAATTTTATGTGTAGCAATAAATTTAACAAATCCCATGAAATCTGGTAGAATTACTTCTGCGCCTTCTTCTTCTAATTTATTAACAACAAAGTTATTACCAAAAGGGTGATATTTTATTAAAACTTCACCAACAATACCTACTTTAGGTTTTTTAATAGATGTATCTAATTCGATTTTTTCAAAGTCATTTACCATATCATAAATACTCTGTTTAAATTGTTTTAAAGAAGACTTTTCTAATAATTGTTTGCATTTAGTCATCCATTCATTATATAGTTTTTCTGTTTCTCCTTTATTTATTTCATATGCTCTATTTTTAGTTAATAATTTTTGAAGTAAATCTGCATAAACCACCATTTTTAAAAGTCGTTCTACAAGAGGTAGTGTTATTTTAAATCCAGGCATTTTTTCCATTCCTACAACATTGAAAGAGATAACAGGTACTTTTTCAAATCCAGCATCTTTTAACGCTTTTCTGATAAAACCAATATAATTTGTTGCTCTACAACCACCACCTGTTTGTGACATTATTAAAGCTGTTTTATTAATATCATATTTTCCAGATTGAAGAGCTTCAATAAATTGGCCCGTAGTTAATATAGAAGGATAACATGCATCATTATTTACATATTTTAAACCAGTTTCGACAGTATGATCTGTGCATTTACTAAGGAGTTCTACTTTATATCCGGATGATTTTACTGCAGATTCCAGTAATTCAAAATGTATAGGAGCCATTTGTGGTATTAAAATAGTATAGTCTTTTTTCATGTCTTTAGTAAATACAACTTTATTACATTCATAATCACCAGAATTTTTTTCTAGTTGATTTAAAGATTCTCTTTTTTTCATACTAGCAAGTAAAGAACGAATACGAATTCTTACTGCTCCTAAATTATTAATTTCATCTATTTTTATTAATGTATACATTTTTCCGAAACTTGATAATATTTCTTCAACTTGATCTGTAGTTACTGCATCTACACCACAACCAAAGGAGTTAAGTTGTATTAATTCCAAATTATCATGTTTTCCTACAAAGTCTGCGGCAGCATATAGTCTTGCATGAAATGCCCATTGGTCAACAACTCTTAATGGTCTTTTTGCTTCTGCTAAATGAGAAATACTATCTTCTGTTAGTACACATAATCCTAGGGTTGTAATTAATGTGTCAATTCCATGATTTACTTCAGGGTCTGTATGATAAGGACGACCTGCAAGTACTATACCATGTAATTTATTATCATTAATATATTTTAATGTTTCTTCACCTTTTTTTCGAATATCATTTTTAAAGTTTTGATACTCTTCTTCTGCTTTTTTTGCAGCAATTAATAATTCTTTTTTAGTAAAATTATATTCATTAAATTCTGGTAAATCCAAAATTGTTTGTGCTAGTTTTTTGCTATCAAAAGGTAAGAATGGATTAATGAATTTTATATCTTTTTCTTTTAATTCTTCTACATTATTTTTAAGTACTTCTGAATAAGAAATAACAATAGGGCAGTTATAATGATTATCAGCCTTTTGATATTCTTTTCTAGAATATGGTACACAAGGATAAAATATTGTTTTTATTCCAGAGTTTATTAAACTTACAATATGACCATGAGATAGTTTAGCTGGGAAGCAAACTGATTCAGATGGCATTGATTCTATACCTTTTTCGTATGTTGTTCTGTTGCTATTTTCAGATAATATTACTCTAAAACCTAAATTAGTTAAAAATGTAAACCAAAAAGGATAATCTTCATACATATTTAAAACTCTAGGGATACCAATAGTTCCACGATTAGCTTTTTCTATAGATAGAGGTTCATAACTAAAAAGCCTATCATATTTATATTTTATTAGATTTGGTAAATCTGTATTAGATGTGATATTTCCTGCACCTTTTTCGCAACGGTTTCCAGATACATATTTACTTCCATTACTAAATTTATTTATAGTTAATAAACAGTGATTTTCGCAACCATTACAACGTACATGTGAGGTAGTAATTTTTAAATTATCTAAATCTTCTAATTTTGATATTGTAGACATATATTCCATATCAAGATTTGCTTCATATTGTTCTTTAGTAAGTAAAGCAACTCCATAAGCTCCCATAAGTCCAGAAATATCAGGTCTTATAACATTTTTTCCTACGATTAGTTCGAATGCACGAAGTACAGCATCATTATAGAAAGTTCCACCTTGAACAACAATATAATCTCCAAGGGTTTCTGTATCTCTTACTTTCATTACTTTTTGTATAGCATTTTTTATTACAGAATATGAAAGACCAGCAGAAATATCTCCAACTGAATACCCTTCTTTTTGAGCTTGTTTTATTTTTGAATTCATAAATACAGTACATCTAGAACCTAAGTCTACAGGTTTTCTGGAATCTATAGCAGATTTTACAAAATCTTCTATAGAAAGATTTAAACTTTTAGCAAAAGTTTCTATAAAAGATCCACAACCAGAAGAACAAGCTTCGTTTAACAAAATATTATCTATAGCTCCATTTTTCATTTTAATGTATTTCATATCTTGACCACCAATGTCTACAATACTAGTAACTTTTGGAGTGAATTTCTTAGCAGCTGTATAATGAGCTATTGTTTCTATTTCATTTAAATCAACGTTTAATGCTGTTTGTATTAATTTTTCTCCATATCCAGTAACACCACTAAAACGAATTTTAGCAGTATCGGGTAAATCTGAATATAGTTTTTTTAGCATATTTATAACACTATTTAACGGATTTCCTTCGTTACTTCCATATAGAGAATATAATAAAGTTCCGCATAGAATCTATTACTACTAATTTAGTTGTTGTAGAACCAGCATCAATACCAATAAAACAATCTCCACTAAAATCTTTTAAATCTTTTCTTTCTACGGCATCCTTACTATGTCTTTCCTTAAATTCCTCATAATCTGCATCTATAGAAAATAATGGTTTTAAAGGTTTAGTTGTATCATCATGTGAAATACGTAAAACTTCGATTTTACTTTTTAATTTTTCTATAGAAATAGGCTCCTGATTTAATGAGTCAAGCGCTGCACCCTTGGCAACTAATAAATGTGCTTCTTCTGGGATGATTATTTCATCATCAGTTAGATTTAAAGTTTCTATAAATCTATTACGTAATTCTGATAAATAGTTTAGTGGGCCACCTAAAAATGCGACATTTCCACGAATAGGTCTACCGCAAGCAAGTCCACTTATAGTTTGATTTACAACTGCTTGGAAAATAGAAACTGCAATATCTTCTTTAGCTGCTCCTTCATTTAATAATGGTTGTATATCTGTCTTAGCGAATACTCCGACAACGTGATGCTATTGGATAAATCATCTTATGATTTTTAGACAATTCATTAAGACCAGAAGCATCTGTATGTAGTAATGAAGCCATTTGATCTATAAATGCTCCAGTTCCTCCAGCACAAGTTCCATTCATACGTTGTTCAATAGAATTATCGAAATATATAATTTTAGCATCTTCTCCACCAAGTTCTATTACTACATCTGTTTTAGGAATATATTTTTCTACAGCTCTTTTGCAAGAAACAACTTCTTGTATAAATGGTAAATCTAAGAAGCTTGCAGCAGACATTGCTCCAGAACCTGTTAATGCAATTGTAAATAAGTTATCTGGGTAAGAAACTAGTAAATTTTCAAGTACATTGCATACTGTATTTTTAGTATCTGAAAAATGTCTTTGATAATCTCTATATATAATATTTAAATCGTCATCCATTACAATTATTTTTACTGTTGTAGAACCTACGTCTAGTCCTACATGTAATACTTTATTCATACTAAAATTCATTCCTTTCTCACTTCGCTCGCAAGGCACACATAGGAATGAAAACCTTGAGTTTGAAGCTATTTTTTTATATAATATTTCAAGGGAATATACACTACAAAGCACGGTAGGAGGAGTTGCAGACTTCTGTAACTCACAGATTAAATCAGTATACTAAACAGTGTTAGTGCAGTTGTTTCAAGCACACATAAGTAATCCCTTGAGATTGTAAATTAATCATTGACTGTAGTCAATCTAAGTGTTAATTGCACAGTCCCTGTATTCCTCAAAAATATCAATTAAGGAGTTTTGATTATGGAAGTTATTTACAAAAAAGCTTGTGGTGTCGATGTGCACAAATCTTTTATTGTTGCTGTTATTTGCGACTCTAATTCCATCGAACCCAAATATCTTCGTAAACGCTTTTCTACATTTAACAATTCTCTAATTGATTTTAGAAATTGGTTATTAGAAAACGATTGTCAGAATGTTTGCATGGAATCTACTGGAAAGTATTTTGTTCCTGTATACAATGCATTAGAAGGTCATATCTCTAATGTCGTCGTTGCTAATCCCAAATGGGTTAAATGTATTAAAGGCGAAAAAGATGATAACAAAGACGCCAAATGGATTGCTGACCTTTTTAAGCTTGGCATTGTTCGCCATAGCTTCATTCCTACAAAAGATATTAGAGTACTGCGTGAACTGACTCGTTATCTTTACAAACTAACTAATATGCGTTCCTCTGAAAAAAATAGGTTTACCAACGCTCTTACTGTTGGTAACTGCAAATTAGATATGGTCTTCTCCGATATTTTTGGTAAATCGTCTTCTGCTATCATCAATACTATTTTATCACAAAATGATTTTGAAGACAAAGACATTTTAGATAATGTTGATGGAAGATGTAAATCTTCTCACGAAGATATTCTAAATGCAGTTAATGGTATATCGTTCGTTGATGCTCAAAAGCAACGTATGAAAGTTATTCAAGAACATCTTGATTATCTTGATAAATCTATTAAAGAAATTAGAAAAATCATTGATGCCATTGTTAAGCCTTATGAAGGATATATCAATTTTCTATGCACTATACCTGGTGTTGATAGAAAATCAGCTATCACTATTATTTCTGAAATCGGTACTGATATGAGCCAATTTTCTTCACACTATCGTTTAGCTTCTTGGGCTGGACTTGCACCAGGGTGCAACGAATCAGCGGGTAAGAAAAAGTCTGTTAAAATTTCAAGAGCTGGTGTTTATTTAAAACCTGCACTTGTTGAAACTGCTCATGCAGCTGTAACAGATAAAAACTGTACTTATTATGCTAACAAATACAATGTACTTTCTAAACGTAGAGGTAAAAAACGTGCTATTATTGCTATTGCAAGAAAAATATTAGTTGCAATTTATCACATGTTATTAACTGGTGAAGTTTTTAATCCTTGCGATTTAGCAAGTATTGAAACATCTGACAAAGATAGAGTTAAATACACTAAAAACAATTTCTTACAATCAACAAAACAACTATTTTCACTTGGCTTAACTCAAGATGAAATTGTTCAATTAATTAGTTCACAAAATTTTAATTTAACTCCCATAACTTAATGCGTTATTCTTGGGGGTAAGGGGGAACTATGCTCTTGTGATCTATTTTGGTTTCATTTTTCTAACTTTTTTTCAAATTAAGATCTCCTTTATATTTATGATTATAAATCTAACTATAATTTTATATGTAAATGGCTATTTTGTCAAACATTTAAAGAGCTTAAATTATGGAAAAATTGTAATTTAAATTAATAATTAAAATTAACATAATAATGAATTGGGATAGTGAAGTGGTGTTGCAATAACAATTTGTGAAAACATAGATTTTACTAAAAATGATTTTATATCAACATTTAATCTTATGTGAAGTTCGCATAAAGTAAAAACGAAGGAGGATATGATGTTAAAATGTTGGAATTGACTTAGATGTATTAAAATTGTGTAGAACTGAATTGTTTTAATATTAGTGAAAATAACTATTTAAATCATGAAATATTTGAGGATGGTTAATGTCAATATGAATTTTAATTTTAATAAATATGTAACAATACAAAATTAAAATTCATATCTTAAATAATTGTTCTAAAATAAACTTGTCTATAATATGATTAAATAAAAAAGATGGAGGAGATATTATGAAAAACAAAAAAACAATGATAATCATTATAATTATTTTATGTGGATTGCTATTAGGTTTTGTAAGTATATTCTTTGTAAAGGATAATAAAGAAGAAATAGTTGAAATATTGCCAGAAGAGGAAATATCTGATGAACAATTAAGACAGACTATAGTTTCATTATATTATGAAAATAAAGAAACAAAAAAATTAATGCCAGAAGCAAGACTTGTTGATGTAAAGCTATTAATAAATGAACCATATGAATCATTAATTAATTTATTAATGGAAGAACCTAAAAATAGTAGCTTGAGAACAGTTATTCCAAGTAATGTAACTGTAAATAAAATAGAGTTAAATTCAGATGTATTATATATAGACTTTTCAAAAGAATTTATAGAAAATCATGAAGGAGGTTTAGAAAATGAAAAAAATACAATATATTCTATTGTAAACACATTAACAGAATTAACAGAAATTAATGGAATTAAAATACTAATAGATAATAATGAAAATATGGCGTTTAAAGATGAGCAAATAAAATTTGATAAGGTATTTACAAAAGTAGAGTAATTATTTTAAAAATTTATACAAATTAATATATTTTAATGCATGTTTAACATTACATAAAAAATGTTCAACTTCAAAAAGAGAATTTATAGTGTTCTCTTTTTTTTGTGAGAAATTTATTTTTTTTATAGCACTTTTTTTTATATTTTATTGTTTATTATCCATATATTTACACCTTCTTTTATTGTTAACTAATTTAATATATGATATAATATGTAAAAATGTTAAAGGAAGTTACATATGGAATTAAAAGAAAATGAGAGGATTGACGATTTAGGAATAAATAATTATAAAATAATACAAAATAAAGATGGATTTTGTTTTGGAATTGATAGTGTGCTATTATCAGATTTTGCCCAAAATATAAAAAATGGAAGTAGAGTTTTAGACTTAGGAACACGGTACTGGAATAATTTCTATTTTATTATGTGCCAAAACTAATTTAACAGAGATAATTGGTGTTGAGATACAAAATGAAGTTTTTGAAATGGCAAAAAGAAGTATTATTTTAAATAATTTAGAAAATAAATTTAAAATAATAAATAATAATATAAAAGATATTGATAAAATATTAGAATGTAATTATTTTGATGTTGTTGTGACTAATCCTCCATATAAAAAAATGCAAACTGGAAAAGTAAATGAGAATGAAAAAAAATTAATTTCAAGACATGAGGCTACAGCCAGCTTAGATGATTTTATTAATATTAGTAGTAAAATGCTCAAAAGCAAAGGGGAATTTTATATGGTACATAGACCAGACAGATTAGTTGATATAATAGAATCTTTAAGAAAATATAAATTAGAACCTAAAGAAATTAGATTTGTACATCCAAATAAAGATAAGGCACCTAATATGATTCTTATAAAAGCCGTAAAAAATGCAAAACCTTTTTTGAAAGTTAGGGAATCATTATATGTATATAATATTAATGGTTCGTATACGCAGGAAATATTGAAGATTTATAATAAAAATATATGAAAATAAATATATAAAAATAATGTATTAAATAAATATATGTTACCAGTCAGCTTTAATTTTATAATTACATACAAAATTAGTTCGTAGCCTGTGTATTTATATTTATGATTACTAGTAACAAATATATAAAATAATATATTAAAAAATATATAAAATAATATATTAAAATAAATATAACAAAATAAAAAAATATATAGTATATTTAAATAATACCCTTAAAAAATATAGAATTTATAAAATATAAAACTATAATATTTTATATAAATAATATGTAATATCGATATTATTTATTATATTATTGTTTAAAATGAAATTTATTTTAAATAAAACTGTTTGAGAAAGAGTTTATATAAAATAAAAGAGAGAATAAGATTTATATTTTTAGTAAATGAAGAAAGGAGTGTATGATTATTTAAATTATTAAGTATATCATACAAAAATAATATGAGTGGAAAATTATATTTAGTTGCGACACCAATTGGAAATTTAGAGGATATTACATTAAGAGCTATAAATGTATTAAATAGTGTAGATATTATAGCTGCTGAAGATACAAGACATACTTTAAAATTATTAAATCATTTAGAGATAAAGAAACCGTTAATTAGTTATCATAGACATAATGAGGAAGTTAAAACCACAGTTTTGATTGATAAATTATTGGAGGGAAATAACGTAGCTTTAGTAACAGATGCTGGAACTCCTGCAATTTCAGATCCAGGCGAAGAAGTTGTAAAACAAGCAATAGAAAATAATATAAAAATAATACCAATACCTGGAGCGTGTGCATTAATAAATGCATTAATAGTTTCAGGATTTTGTACAAAACAGTTTTCTTTTTATGGTTTTTTGCCGATTAATAAAAAAAATAGAAAAGCAAAATTTGATGAATTAATTAAAGAAAGAAATACTATTATTTTATATGAAGCACCACATAAGCTATTAAACACACTTAAAGATATATTTAAAAATTTAGGAAATGTAAATATTGTTTTAGCAAAAGAAATTACCAAAATACATGAAACTTTTATAAGAGGGAAAATAAAGGATATTATTGATGATATCGAAAGTGTAAAAGGTGAATTTATAATCATAATAGAACCTTTAGAGAAAGAAAATAATAATTTAGATTTAGATGAGGAATTAAGTGTAAATGACTTATATATAAAATATGAAAAACAGGGACTTGAAAAAAAAGAGATAATAAAAAAAATAGCAAAGGATAAAGGAGTTAATAAAAACGAAATATATAAACAGTTTATATAAAAATTATATAGCTTAAAAAATAAAAATGGAATGATGTTTTAAATTCGCATCATTCCATTTTCATTATTCCTTAGAGTTTAAATCAGATAATTGTTTTGCACATTTATTACAAATTAATTTACCTTTATAATCGATTAATTTCTTTGTATTTCCACAGAATATACAATTTTGTTCATATTTTTTTAATATAATTGAAGAACCATCTACATATATTTCAATAGGATCTTTTTCTGAAATATTAAATTTATTTCTTAATTCGATAGGGATAACAACTCTACCTAATTCATCTACTCTTCTAACTATTCCTGTTGATTTCATGTCATAACCTCCTTAAAACTACATTTTTCGACAAAATTTTATACTCACATTATATCATAAGGCTTAGAAAAAGGCAATATGAAACAAAAATTTTTTACTTTTTCTGGAATTTTCTGGATAACATTTGTAGAATAATTAAAGTGAATAATTAAAGTGAATAATTAAAGTGAATACTAATATAATAATGTTTCTTATATGCAATAGTATGACTCTATCTTTATTTTGCCTCAAACCAGTAAAATAGTATATTATATAAAAATTTATAGTGCAAGTATATTTTGTAAAATGTAACGTTTTTTTACTAGTAATTCATATTTTGACATAGCATTATTTTAAAGATAGAACTATATATAAGATTTTTTAAATTAATTATATAGAATAATATCATAAATATCAGAATATTATTAAACAAAGTGAGAGGACTGATGATTTATGTTAAATGTAATATGGCCAGTTTTTATTATTATTTCTTTTGTATATGCAATATTAGTAGGAAATGTCCAAGAAGTGAATAAGTCTATTTTTGATTCAGCAGGAAGTGCTGTAGAATTATCTATTACTTTTTTGGGAACTATGTGTCTTTGGAATGGAATAATGAAAATTGTTCAAGAGACAAGTCTTATGAGTAAATTAACGAAATTATTAAATCCTATTATGACATTTTTATTTCCAGAATTAAGAAAAGATAGTCGTGCAAAAAATGAAATATCAATGAATATTATTGCAAATATTCTAGGTCTTGGTAATGCTGCTACTCCACTTGGAATTAGAGCTATGAATGAATTACAAAAGGAAAATGTAAAAAAAGATACATTATCTAATTCTATGATAATGTTTATTGTATTAAATACAGCATCATTACAATTAATTCCAACAACTGTTATTGCAATAAGAACATCACTTGGTTCAGAAAATCCTAGCTTAGTTATAGTTCCTGTATGGATAGTTACTATACTTGCAGCAATAACGGCGGTTTTTGTAACAAAAAAATTAATGAAAAAATTTTGATAGGAGTGGTAATATTTGAATATAATAAATTATATATCTAGTGCAGCAATTCCAATAGTTATATTAATTATTGTATTAATAGGAGTGTCTGAGAAAAAAAAGGTTTATGACATTTTTGTAGATGGTGCTAAAGAAGGAATACAAATAGTTTTTAATATATTTCCTACGTTACTTGGATTATTTGTTGCAATAGGAGTTTTAAGAAGTTCTGGAATATTAACATTAATTATAGATTTTATTGAACCTGTTACAAATTTATTAAAAATACCAAGCGAAGTAATGCCTCTTGCCATGCTAAGACCAATTTCAGGTAGTGCGTCTATGGCAGTAGCAACAGATATAATGAATAATTATGGAGTAGATAGTAAAATACGGACTAATTGCTTCCACAATTATGGGCTCTACAGAAACAACTTTTTATACAATTGCAGTATACACAAGCTGTATAAAGATAAAAAAAATAAGATTTGTATTAGTTGCAGCATTAACAGCAGATATAGTTGGAATGATTGCGTCTGTAATAATTTGGGGAATTATGTCGTGAAGTTTTTCTTGACTTTCTTGAAAAAAGATTGTAATATGTATTTACAGTTTTTTTCTAAGGAAGTCAAATATGTTTTTTAAATTCTTACTATTTTTTTCTGTGTATTTTATCATAAGAAAAATTATTCTAAAAATTATATCTAAATTTCTCAAAAGGAAAAAAATTAAATAAATGTTGTTTTTAATTTTGTAGAGGAAAAAAATAATATCTTTTTCGTGCCCCCGAAATTTTTAAAATTAAAAGATTTTCCTCTACAATACATTATATATAAATTATCTATGGTATGTTTCACCATTTAATATTTTAAAAGCTCTAAATAATTGTTCTAATAAAAAAGTTCTAATTAATTGATGTGGAAAAGTCATTTTAGAAAAACATATTTTTTCATCACAGATATTTAGAAGCTTTGAACTAATACCTAAAGTACCACCAATAATAAATGTAATATTACTTTTTAAATTGATAGATATATCATTTATATGAGTTGCAAATTCTTCAGAAGAATATTGCTTACCTTTTAAATCTAAAGCAATTATATAAGAATCTTTAGGCAAATTAGAGATTATATTATTACATTCTTTTTCTTTAATAGATGAAATAATTTTATCATTTATTTTTAAAGGAACTTTTTCATCAGGTAACTCTATTATTTTTAAATTACAATATTTTGATAGTCGTTTACTATACTCACCAATAGAGTCTTTAAAGAAAGTTTCTTTAATTTTACCAATACAAATAATATTAATATGTAACATTTGTTATCTCCTAAACTAAATTAATTAAAGGTGTTTGCGTAAATCGTTTTGCGACACTTAATCTAATGGATGATTCGTCAAAATTATTTTCTAATAAAGTTTCAGCAACAGTTTTATATGCAAGTTCTGGAAAGTTATTTTCTTTACTTAAATGTCCAAGCATTACTTGTTTTAAACCAGAATCTATAAGATGAGTAATAGTTTTTCCAGCAACGTCATTAGATAAATGCCCATTTGGTCCAGATATTCTTTGTTTTAAATGATAAGGATATGAGGAACATTTTAATATATTTAGGTCATAGTTTGATTCAAGTAAAACAAAAGAGCTATTTTCTAAATTATGCAATATTTCTGAAGTTACATGTCCAAGATCTGTTGCAATACTTATTTTATTATCATCATAATATATGTTAAAACCACAAGGGTTTGCAGCATCATGAGGAATACTAAAAGGATTAATTTTTAAATCTCCTATTTCGAAAGCTTCTTTTACATTAAATGTTCGAATATTCTTTTCATCAATTTTATCTTTTTGCATAGGCATTGCATCCCATGTTTTACTATTAGCGTAGACAGGTATATTAAATTTTTTAGAAATAGTACCAAGTCCTTTAACATGATCAATATGCTCATGTGTTATAATAATACCATCAATAGAATTTATGGATATATTTATATTAGATAAGGCTTCTACTATTTTTTTACAACTTTCACCAGTATCTACCAAAATCTTTGTATTGTTTGTTTCTACAAATAAACTATTACCTGTACTACCACTATATAAGCTACAAAACCTAAACATTTTTTTTCATCCTTTGCTATAATTTAGTATTCAAGCTACTTTTTTATTCTGTTACTCTTTTTATATCAGCACCAAGTTTTCTAAATTTTTCTTCTATATTCTCATATCCACGGTCAATATGATGTAAATTATATAATTCTGTTTCGCCATCAGCAATAATTCCAGCTATAATAAGTGCTGCACCAGCTCTTAAGTCTGTTGCATATACAGGTGCACCTGAAAGGGATTCAACACCTTCAAATATAGCAGATTTTCCTTGAGGAGTAATTTTAGCACCCATTTTATTTAATTCAGCTGTGTATTGGAATCTAGATTCCCAAATACTTTCGTTTATGATACTTGTTCCATTTGCAACAGCATGACATATTCCAGCCTGTGGTTGAAGGTCTGTAGGGAAACCAGGATAAGGTAAAGTTTTTATTGTTGCCTTATTTGGTTTCTTGTTTGTCCATACTCTTAATTTATCACCGATTTGCATCAACATTAGCTCCCATTTCAATTATTTTTGCAGTAATACATTCTAGATGTTTTGTTATACAATTTCTTATTGTAATATCACCTTTAGAAGCAACTGCTGCAAACATAAAAGTACCTGCTTCTATTTGATCTGGTACTATACTATAGGAAGAATTGCCTTTTAATTCTTTTACACCATTAACTTTAATAACATCAGTACCAGCACCTCTTATATCCGCACCCATTGTATTTAAGAAGTTTGCAACATCGACAATATGAGGTTCTTTAGCAGCATTATCGATTATAGTTGTACCTTCTGCAAGTACACTAGCAAGCATAATGTTAATTGTTGCACCAACAGAAACTATATCCATATATATAGATGTACCAACTAATTTTTTTGCAGATGCTGAGATTTTTCCTTTATTTACATCTACAACAGCACCCAAGGCTTCGAAGCCTTTTATATGTTGATCTATAGGCCTTGCACCTAAGTTACATCCTCCAGGTAGACCAACTTGGGCATCTTTACATCTGCCAAGTAAAGATCCTATTAAATAATAGGATGCTCTAAATTTGCTAGTCATGTCTAGAGGTGCTTTAGAACAACATATATTTCGTGTATCTATAGTTATTTCATTTTCAGTTTTCCATTCAATTTTAGCACCAAGCTCTTCTAGTATTTGACATGATATTTTTACATCACTAATATTAGGTAAATTATCTATTGTACAAATTCCATTTATTAATAAAGTTGCAGGAAGTATTGCTACTGCTGCATTCTTTGCTCCACTTATTATTACATCACCTTTTAGATGTGTATTTCCTTTTATTACTAACTTTTCCAAAGTTTTAACCCCCAAAAATCCAATATATAATGTTAATTATATTAATTTATAACATAAATATATTAGTTTTACAACATAAATTTTGTAAATTTATACATATATAAAACTATCTTTTACAATTTACAGTATTTAATAGATAATGTTATGATATAGTAAATATTATATTATTATAAATTAAATAAAAATAAAACCAATGTATTCTTTGATTTTATTTTTATTTTATTAATTAAATTTTAATAATAGATTATATTTTATTTAATTTTGTGCGGTTTTTATTTTAACATTTTGAAACAATTCGA
>JAGATI010000111.1 GCA_017621295.1 Clostridia bacterium
CAAATACTAAAATATATTTATTGTTTAAATACTCTGAAAATATAAGAGATATTTTATCAGCATTGATTTTCAAAATAATATATAAAATGTATGATAAAATAATTCCTACAGATATTGTAAAACATTGTGTTCTTACTTTTCTGTGTTTCATAGTTTTATTGTATCTATCTTCATTATCTTCTAATATGTTCATTACTTCTGAATATAAGTTATGAGCTTCGTTTTCTTGATTTGTAGTATCTACATCTATAGTAACATCAAATTCTCTAAAATATAATGATACATTAATTTTATTATAAACATCATTAATATTATTATTAGGGCTTTTAGTATAAAAGCTAACATACAAATCAATAGATATATTTTTTATTGTACTTGGTTGATTCAAATTTCCAACAAACCAGTTATAATCACTTTCTGTTATATTTTTTCCATTTTTAAATTCTATTGTATATTTTATCGTTGTATTTCCGTTTTCATATTCCCATTGTTTTTCTCCATAAGGAATATTCTTGTTTTTATTTTCTTCTAATTCAAATTTTCTATCAAATTTTTCTTTGTAATCTTCTAAATGATTAGCAACTTTTACAATTGTTTCTAATGGTATTTGTTTATTTACTACTTTATTATTCATTCAAACTTTTCCCCTTTTTCATCAGTTTATTATTCTATATTTTTTATACCATTACTGCACATAAAAGTCAATGCTTATGCGTTATATTTAACGCATATTTGGTATTTTTATTTGCTATACTGATTTTGTAAACTTTAATGAGAATAGGAGGAATACTATGACTTTGCTAGAAGCAACAAGAAAGAGAATAGATGATCTATGTAATGCAAATAATATGAATATTAATCAATTAGCAATAGCTTCTGGCATTAATCCATCAACAATAAGAAGTATTTTCAAAGTTATTAAAAAAGCTCCATCTTCTGATACTATTCATTATATTTGTATTGGATTTGGAATATCTATAAAAGATTTTTATGATAGTAAATTATTTGATGATTTAGATGATAATGATTAACAAATTTAAGTTTTTTTTAAAAAACTATATACATTTTTTTAAATTTAGTGTATAATTCAATTATAAAGATGAATAATATATATTATAAATAATATTATTTACTTTGGTCTCACAAGGACCAAACCCGTGTAGACGCTGAGCGTCGCAAAAAGCTATTCATAACGAATAGCTTTTTATTTATACCATCTTTTTGATTTTAGTTGTCTAATAATTCCTAAAATATCTTTTACACTAAAGAAATATTTTTCGGCTTTTGTCATTGGCATATTATTTTGATGTTTATACACTATTTTATCTACAAATGTTAACATATCTGATACTTGAAATAACCTTTTTTCTTTATGGTCAAACTCTATTCTATGTTCAACATTAGTTTTATTAAGTAATAATGTATCTATAATAGCACCTAGTGCATCTTGTCCATTATCATAATAAACTACAACTTTTTCAAATTCATTCATATAGTCTGATATTGAATTAAAAAAGTCATTTATTTCACTCGCTAGTTCTCTATTTAATTGTGTTTTATTATTTTTAAATCTTTTATCTACTATAATGGTATGTATCTTTACTTTTACTCTTTTAGAAAAGAAAAATATTGACCAAAATATATTTTGTCTTTGTTTAAGGTCAAAATGTGCATAATCTCCACGTCTTGCAATTAAGTCAGCAAGATGTATCATTCCATCATAATCAGCCTTTTGTAATCTATTATTCAAATACTCTAAATCATTTATTATTGAATCGTCACTTTCATGAATTGTAAAAGAAACTGCATACAGTTCCGAACTTCCATCTGTAAATCCAAAATCTCCACTTTCATCAATAAATATATTAAGTCTTCTTTTTATTTTAATCACCTACTTTAATTTTATATTATAAAAATTTAGAAATTGGATAATCAAGGAATATCTTTCTTTCTTCTTGATCGAGTTTTTTTAATTCTATCTTTGCTTCGTTTAAATTTCCAATTAATAAATTAGTTGAAATATTAAACAAACGTCCTTCATTCTTATTTCTAATTTCTATTAATTCTTCTATTTCCTTTTCTGTTAAATCTCTTATTCGTTTTTCAATTTGTATATAATTTATTCTTGCAATATCCGAAATGTTATCATATATTGATATTTTGTTTAACAAATACTTTGCATAATCTAATAATTCAATTTTTCCATTAATATCATATGCTTTTATAATTTCTAATGCCTGAAAATTAATTAATGTTTCTTCATTCTCTTCTAGTGGATTTTCTTCATAAAATTTTTCCATTTCATTAATATCTATATCATCAGACATATATGCATCTTTATTTAATATTGAAAAGAACTTTTGGGTATAGATTGCCTCTTCATTATCTTCGCCATATCTAAATTGATAATGATTTTTATCTTCATTATTCCATATACTATAAATTTGGAATGAATCATCTTCTAATTTATCAGCAAAAATAGAAAAACGTATATCTTTAATCTGAATAGATCCTAACATAGACATATCCCATTCTTTAATATTAATTTTTTTATTATTATCTATTGCATCAATCCACATCAATAATTGCTTTATATCTTTATTAGTCCATTCATCTATATTAATATCTTTATTTATATTATGATTTTTACAAAAATCAGCTATTTTCAAATACGTTTTGTACAAATTTCTATATTTTTCTTTATCTTCTTCTGTTGAATTTAAGGTAATAAGTTTATCTCCTATAAAAAATCCTTTATTATCTATAATATCATCCATAAATTCTAATTGATGAATTCTATCCGCTAATGTTCCAGATAAATTTATTAAAAATTTTTTAGGTCTATCTAACAAAGAAAACGCCTTTCCAAAGGTAATTTTTTGTTTTCCATCTATTTCTGTGCTATGGTTAATTGTAGTATAATATATTTTATTAGTTTTACTTTTTATATTTAAGTTCAGTCCTTGCACTACTTCAGTAATTTCTGCACATTCTATTTCTATTATATTTTGCTTTTCGTCTAAAAAATAAATAAATTTTTCTTCTCCTAAAATAGTTATAGGATTAAAGTTACCTCTAGCCCATGTAGAAAATATCCCCAATTTATTGTTTTCAATAGATAATGCACTACTATTAAAAATTTCTTTTGATAATTTTTTCTGAGTATCTTTATCTATTGAAAAATTCCTGCAAATTCTTTCTAAATGAAATTTATCTTTTACCTCTTTAAGTGCTACATTTATTTCATTTTTAGAATTAGTTGGTTCATTTAATAAATCAGTTATATTTTTAGGTAATAAAGATTTATAATATATTTTGTAATCGCCATTCTTCAAAAAACGGACTGCTAGAAATAAAGTACCATCAATCTTATTATAATTTTCTAAATCCTTTCTATCTATACCAAATTTCCATTTATCTTGTAATCTTTTATTAGTTGTACTTCTTCCTTTTATCTGGGTATCTATCCTTGTATCAAAATTACCTTTATCATCTATGTTTCCATGATATAAATCTATATATCCATCCCAAGATATACCTGTATCATCTGCATTAAACTTATAGTCCAAATATTCTAACTCATCTAATAAGTTTTCAATTTTATTAATTGCTGTTTTTTCAGTCTTTTTACTACTTATCATATTTCTCCTTGTCTCTTTTATTTAACTTTGCTTAAATTGGTATTTTTTACATATTCTAGCATATTATAACAAAAAATAGTAGTTTTAACAACACTTTAAGAAACATTTTCACCTTACCGATTAATGTTTCTAAATCTTTATTAATTAAAAACAAGATAGAATAATCTACCTTGCTTTGTTTTTGTCTTTTTTATTCTTTTCTTGCTCTTTTTCAAGTTGTACTTTCTCTTGGTTTATTTGTTCTTGTAACTGATATTCTTTAATTTTTTCTACTCTTTGCATTATATTATTGCAAAGCTTTATTTCTTCTGTAATAAGAGTAATTTGTTTTGAAATTTGTATAATTTCATTTTCTATTACTTGTTTTTCTTTGTCTGTTTTTGCTCTTTTATGCTTTTTCCAAAGATTTTCTCGTTTACTCTTTAATGGATTAACTTTTTCATAAGCTGATCTTTCAAAATTCAATAAATCTTGATTTGTATTTATATTGTACCTTGTTAAAAATCTTGCTTGATTAGAAAACTCATCCAGTTGTTTTAGTTCTGCTATTAATGTTGGTGTCATTATTGTCATTTTCGATTTTAATGTACTTTCTGTATTGATATCAAATAATTTCTCATATTGATATATAAGATAGCCAATAGAGCCTTTATTTTTATAATGTCTTTCTTTTTGTTTGCTGTAATTCTCATAAGTTCTTGTAATTAGTACCATAGGATTAGAAGAGTAGGGGGATAGTGGCTGTGTTTCTAATATTCTTTTGTAAATATTTTCTTTTGAATACTTATTTCCAAATTGTCTTTCAAGTCTAGTGTTCCTTTTGTATGGATCACGCCTTATAGATAATGTTTCATTTTTGTCTGTAATTACATATCCTAAATCTTGTAATATTTTTATAAATTCATTATAATATTTTGCACTTTCTATTGCATAATCAATAGAATCTTTCATAAGCTCCTTATATAAACTGCTAGTAGCATACTTATTGTATTTTTCTTCTTGTAATAATACATTTAATCCATATTCTTCACAAAGTCTATCTGACGTTTTTCTCATTAAGGCATAATCTTTTTTGGTATTACAAAATCGTTTACCATCTAAAAAGGAAACAGAATTTAGTATAAAGTGGTTATGCAAATTATCTGTATTCAAATGTGTTGTAATTACTACTTGAAATTTATCTCCCCATAGTTCTTCAGCAAGTTTAATTCCAATTTCATGTGCTTGCTCTGGTGTTATTTCTCCTTTTACAAAAGATTGTACTGCGTGAAAGCATTGTATTCCATCTACTTTGAAAAATTGCTTTTTTACATTTATCATTTCTTGGTATGATGTATCAGGCATACAATTTATACCTGATACATATAATTTTTCTTCTGTTTTTTCTCCGATTTACTGCATAGTCTATTGTAATATCTAGTCTGTCTTTTACTTTCCATATTTTTGTTACTGCCATAATCTATTACCACCCATTAACATTTTTATTTTTTTGTGGTATAAGATAAACTTCTTCTAATGCTAATATAAAATTTTGTATCTGATTATATAATGTTGCATATTTATTTTCATTTACATAGCCTTTATACTGGTTATAAACTCTTGACATTTGATTTAAGTTCGTTGCCATACCACGAAGTTGTGATAATATTTCGTAAAACTTTTCGTCTGGCTTTTCTTTTAGCTGATAGTCTAAAATTATTTTTCTAAAGAATTCTGATTTATTTAATCCAGATTTTCTTACTTTCTCATTTAGTATTCTATTTTCTTCTTCGTTCAAAAAGATATTTATTTTTATATTTCTGTTTCTTATAATTTCTCATCTCACTTTCTGTTTTTTGTATTAGGGTTTGGGACTTGTCCCATTCTATACTGGTATTTGTGGCGTGAGTACAAATACGTTGCTTGCTAAATCAATATTTTTAGTTTGTACTCACACATAAATTAGTTCACTATATATAATTTCTTCTGCAATACTCTTTATAAAATTCATTGCTGATACCCAAGCTAATTGATTTTTTTCTTTCAATTTTTCTGTTATATTTTCTTTTTTTACTAATTCCTTTATCATAAAATCTAATCTATTTTGAGCTGTTTCTTGTATTTCTTTTAGATGTTTATTAAGAGTTCCTTTTGTAAACATTATCATATATTCTGCTTTTTTATTTGTTTTTAGATAGTTTAATCTTGCTCTGCCATACTTATTTAATATTATTTTTTCTTTTTCTAACACTAGGTTTGGCATATAATAGTCGCCTTGTTTTGTATATTCAATTCCATATTTATTTTCTTTTATTTCTTTATTTTCCATTTAATTTTACCTCCATAATTTTATTCTTTAACTGACTTTTTCTCGTTCTTTTACACGAATTTCGCCTATAATATGGTTATCTTTTTGAATAGGAAAGCTCTTGTCATTAGCAATTAATTCTACTAATTTAAATAGTCTTTCTCCATTTTCATTTTTGTATGGCATTCTATAATATTTCTTTTGATAGCCTTTTTTAGGAGCATTTGGTCTATCTAATTCATAGTATGAAACTTCATAATAATCGCTTAATTTTTCCATATATTCTTGTAATTCTTTCTTATCCATTTGTACAGTTGTAATAATATCGGATTCTTCTTTTCCTATGGTGCAAGGGAATGAAAAGTCAAACATTCCATAGTCTAAAATTTTACAAATTTGCTCAATAAAACTACTTCTAAATTTTATATTTACTAATTCATAAGAACCTTTTTCGTTTTTATCAATCGTAACATTTTCTATAAATTTTGAAATAAATTCTTGCTTTTCTTCTTTTGTTTTATTGTTCCATTGAAGCAATAGCATATCGTAAAATTGATTAGAACGAATTAGTTTTTCTCTTTCTATATCTCTATCAGCCATTATTTGTTGTGGAGAAAAAGTCTGTTTATTTAGTTCTATTGCTTGTATTCTCTTTTCTTCTAATAGGTTTAATTTTTCTTCAATTACTCTATATTCTTCTGAAAAATCATTTACCTCTACAATTCCTTTTATATATGCTTCTTTAATTCTGTTCTTTTGATTTTTCAAATTTGCAATTTCTTTATCTAGTTTTGCTGTATTTCGTTCTTTTTTATCTGCTAAAACAGGGAAGAAGTATTGCTTTACTGTCATATCATATTCTATTAAATTCATAATTAAATCTATTGTTACATCTTCAATTAAATCTTCTCTTAAATATAGCTTACAGTCTGTGCAATGATAATACATATATTTCTTCTTTTTTCCACCTGCTCCTTTGCAAGTCATTAGCTTACCACATTTAGGACAAATTAACTTTTGCATAAAAATATAAACTCTATCTCTGCAAAATGCTCGTTGATTTTTCTCTTTTTGGGTTTGTACCTCATCAAACATAGCCCTTGAAATAATTGGCTCTACAACATCTTTATAAATAACTGGCTCTTTTCCTTGTTCTTTGCCAACTCTTTTAAACCTTTCATAATCTCCCATATAGATTTTATTATTTATCATTTTTTCTATTGTAGAGTCTTTCCATTTTGCTTTTGTAAGTGTTGGGACTTGTTCTTCATTTAGAATATTTGCTATTGTTTGATAGCTTTTCCCCTCTAAATACATATTAAATATTCTAATGACTAAATCTTTGGTAGTTTCATCAATTATCATTTTCTTTCCTTCTCTTTTGTAACCCAGGGGACACCTATTAGGAATATGCCCAGATTTTATAGCACCAGTTAAACCAAATTTTGTTCTTTCACTTACTATCTCAATTTCTAGTTGTGATAATACTGTTAGCATACGAACGAAAAATCTTCCGATTAGCTGTGCTTGTGTTTACGTCATCTCTATCACACACCAAATAACAATTATGCTTTCTAGGTCTGATATTAACACCTCTAAATCTCTTACAGACCTTGTAACTCTATCTAGCTTATATGCTACAATATAATTGATTTTGCCTGCTCTCATATCTGTTAGCATTTGCTGAAAAGCTGGTCTGTGTTCCATATCTTTTGCACTAATTCCTGCATCTTTGTAAACTTTAAATATCTCATATTCTTTATATTTACAAAGTTGTTTTAGTTTTTCTTCCTGTTCTCCTAAACTAAATCCGTTCTCTTGCTTGATCTTCTGTACTTACACGAATATAAATTCCTGCCTTTTTCTTTTCTCCATTCATTCTATAAATATTCCTCCTTCCAAATTATGAATAGAAAGGCAACTAAAAAAAGTGCCACATAGCATAGGTTTGGCTATTAGCACTTTAGAGTTTTATATTTATTATTAACTATCTCTATAATTCTCTTAAAAAACACAAATAAACCAATATAGTATAATTTTTTAAAACTCTAAAATGTTTTGCCGTTTTCTCCTATGATATGTATTCTTGTAACTTGGACATTGGATACTTTGTCCTTAAATCTGTTACGTAGAAGTAATCATGTTCATTATAGAATAACAATAATTTGTTATTTATGATTACTCTATGGGGCTCTACATACGCTAAATTCGTATGTTCAATTATTCTTAAACACCCAGTTATAATTTCGGGTTGTTGTTTAATGGAGTTTATACGACACGCCCACTTGATTTTAGAGTGTAATTCATCACTCATATTGATTTGTTTTTTTATTATGTTTAACATAATATCACAAAAACCTCCTTTTTTCAAGACTTTTGGTCAATTTTTTCCAGAAAGGTCAAAAAATTAACCGTTCATTTAGAACGGTTTAAGATTTTTGTGTTCATCAAAATTTTTATAGTCTTAAAATTAAGTTATATCAAGACTTTCAAAAAGTTCGACAAAAATTGTCTGTGGTGCAGATGGCCGGAATCGAACCGGCACGGTTTATTCAACCGCAGGATTTTAAGTCCTGTGCGTCTGCCAGTTCCGCCACATCTGCATTTATATAACTGGCATTTGTCTTACGACGTTATTTATTATAATATCTATAAATTTATTTGTCAACTGTTTTTTGAAATATTTTAAAAAATAATTATATAAACTTGTCTTTTCGCCCAAAACACTATATAATGTAACAAAAATTTAAAAGGAGATGGTAAAATGCAAGTATCTAAAGAAGAACTTTTAAATATTGCAAAATTAGCAAATTTAAAATTAGAAGATGACAAAATAGAACAATATTTATTAAATTTGCAAGATATATTAAACTATGCCAATATAGTAAATAATGCACCAGTAGATGGGCTTAATGAAGCAATAGGTGTTAATGATAATTTTAATGTATTTAGAAAAGATGAAATTAAAAAATTTGAAAGTAGAGATTTATTATTACAAAATGCTCCTGAACAAGAAAGAGGAATGTTTAAAATACCTAAAGTTATACAATAAAATTGTTATTTATTGTAATTAGTATTTAATAATAAACTAAAAAGAGAGGAGTAAAAGTTAATGGAACTTTATGAATATACTGTTCATGAACTAATGGACAAGTTACAAAAAAAAGAGATTAAAATTACAGATATTACAAAATCATATATTAATAGAATAAATGAAAAAGAAAAAGATGTAGATGCATTTGTTACATTATTAACAAATGAAGCTTTAACTAAATCTGAGGAAATAGAAGAAAAAATAAATAGTGGAGATATAAATTCTAGTTTAGCAGGAATACCAATTGGTATAAAAGATAATATTTGTACAAAGGGAATAAAAACAACATGTAGTTCTAAAATGCTAGAAAATTTTGTTTCACCATATGATGCCACTGTTATGGAAAAATTGAATAATGAAGGTTTAATTAATTTAGGAAAACTAAATATGGATGAATTTGCAATGGGTAGTTCAACTGAACATTCTGCATTTAAGAAAACTAAAAATCCATGGGATTTAAATACTGTTCCAGGAGGTTCTTCTGGTGGTGCAGCAGCAGCAGTAGCAGCAAATTTAGTACCATGGGCACTTGGAAGTGATACAGGAGGTTCAATTCGTCAGCCTGCATCACTTTGTGGTGTTGTAGGATTAAAACCTACATATGGATTAGTATCAAGATATGGTTTAGTTGCATATGCATCATCACTTGACCAAATTGGAACAATTACAAAAGATGTAAAAGATTCAGCTATTTTATTAAATTTAATTGCAGGACATGATGAAAAAGATACTACATCAGTAAATATGCCTAAAGTAGATTATACAAAGACTTTAAAAAATAATGTAAAAGGCTTAAAGATAGGAGTTCCAAAGGAGTTCTTTGGAGAAGGAATTAATCAAGAAGTAAAGAACAAATTAAATGAAGCAATAGAAAAATATAAAGAATTAGGAGCAGAAGTTGAGGAATGTTCTCTTAACATATCAGATTATACACTTGCTACTTATTATATTATTTCATGTGCAGAAGCAAGTTCAAATTTAGGAAGATTTGATGGAATTAGATATGGATATCGTACACAAAACTTTGAAAATTTAAAAGATATTTATGTAAATTCGAGAAGTGAAGGTTTTGGAGAGGAAGTTAAAAGAAGAATTATACTTGGAACATATGTACTAAGTTCAGGATATTATGATGCCTATTATAAAAAGGCTTTAGCAGTTCGTACTTTAGTAAATAAAAAATTTGCTGAAACATTTGAAAAATATGATGTACTTTTAACTCCAACATCACCAACAGTTGCATTTAAGATTGGAGAAAAGTCTAACAATCCATTGGAAATGTATTTAGCAGATATTTGTACAGTACCTATAAATATAGCAGGACTTCCAGCAATATCTATACCATGTGGTGTTGATGGAAATGGTATGCCTATAGGAATGCAGTTAATTGGTAATAAATTCCAAGAAGAGAAAATATTAAATGTAGCATATACATATGAACAAGCTACAGAATTTAGAAGAAATTTCAAACCAGAATTTAGGAAATAGAGAATGTAATTAATAAACGGACTAAAAATATAAAAAACTATATCATTTAATATTTAAAAAAGTAAAAGTTACTTTGCAAATTTTGAAATAATTCAGCAAAATAAAAAGGGAGGAAAATATATGTCAAGACAAGACTATGAAATAGTAATAGGACTTGAAGTTCATGCAGAGCTATCAACAAAAACAAAAATATTTTGTTCTTGTGAAGCGAAATTTGGTGGTGAGCCAAATACACATTGTTGTCCTGTATGTATGGCAATGCCAGGAGCATTACCAGTGCTTAATGAAAAAGTTGTAGAATATGCTGTTAAAGCAGGCATTGCTACAAATTGCGAAATATCAAGAAACAGTAAAAATGATAGAAAAAATTATTTTTACCCAGATACTCCAAGAGCATATCAAATTTCTCAATTTGATAAACCACTTTGTGAACATGGATATGTAGATATTGAAAATGAAAATGGAGAAATAAAAAAAATAGGACTAACAAGAATACATATAGAAGATGATGCTGGAAAACTAAATCATAATGAATTTGGAGCTGGAGATTTAGTAGATTTAAACAGAGCTGGTGTACCACTTATTGAAATAGTTTCAGAACCAGATATGAGAAATGCAAGAGAAGTTGAACTATATTTAAGAAAATTAAAATCTATACTGGAATATATAGAAGTATCAGATTGCAAAATGCAAGAAGGCTCACTTCGTGCAGATGTAAATGTTTCTGTAAGAAAAAAGGGAGAAACAAAATTTGGAACACGTACAGAGATGAAGAATATGAACTCTTTCCGTTCAATAATAAGAGCTATAGAATATGAAGCAAATAGACAAATAGACGTAATTGAAAATGGAGGAATAGTAGAACAAAATACATTAAGATGGGACGATGTGTCTGGAAAGACATTTGCTATTAGAGATAAAGAAAATGCAGAAGATTATAGATATTTTCCAGAACCAGATTTAGCGCTAATTAAACTATCAGAAGAATATATTGAAAATATAAGAAATAATCTTCCAGAACTTCCAGAAAGTAGAAAAGCTAGATATATGAGTGAATTTGCATTATCTGAAAAAGATGCAAGATTATTAACTGCTTCTAAACATTTATCTGATTTATTTGAAGGAGCCCAAAGTATTTGTGAAAATGCAAAAGCAGTTGCAAACTGGATTTTATCAGATATATCAAGAATAATTAATGAAAAAGAATTGGAAGATAGTCAAATTCCATTTACTGCAAATGAACTTGCAAAAACAATAGAACTAATAGATAAAGGAACAATAAGTTCTGCTATTGCCAAAAAGGTTGTTACAGAGTTATTCGAAAATCCCCGTGACCCAGAAGTTATAATTAAGGAAAATGGATGGATTCAAATTTCAGATGAAGGAGCAATAAAAGAAGTTGTTTTGAAGGTATTAGAAGCAAATCCACAATCTATAATAGATTACAAGGGTGGAAAAGATAGAGCTTTAGGGTTTTTAGTAGGACAAGCTATGAAAGAAACAAAAGGAAAAGCGAATCCTGGAATGCTTAATAAAATGTTTATAGAGGAATTAAAAAAATAATTTACCAATGTGACCTATCAAACAGTCTAGCATGGACTTAAGGGTTCACAAAACCATAAAAAATGGCTAATAAAAACTATAAAAAGATGAAAGCCCAAAGAAGAAGTATTCTTGAGCTTTTGTCTTAAAAAGGTTATACTTTAGCCAATCTCATGTGTAATTTTATCAAAAGCAAATCCACAAATAGTAAATGCTACTATAAAGAATAGTCCAGATTTTAACAATGAGATTCCAGCATAAAATAATGTTGGTAAACTAAAAAATTCGTATGTAAGTAAAATTAATGTTGCTAAAATACAAAAACAGAAGGAATATTTTAGTCCAATTTTCATTATGCTTAGTATTTTTTTATCCATATTGAGAATTGATTTTAATAACATATTAATATTTTTCTTCATAACATCACATCTTTCTATATATTTATAAATATATGTTAACATAATCATATAGAGAAAATCAAAGGTAATTTTAGCCAGTAATAATTATATATTAAATAATATAAATAAAAAAACAATCTAGAAAATACTAGATTGTTTTTATATAGTAAAAAACTGTGCACAATTTTTTACTTTAATTATGCTTGAACAGCATTTAATTTTTTTGCTAAATTAGATTTTTTTCTAGCAGCAGTATTTTTTACTATAACACCTTTACTGCAAGCTTGATCTATTTTTCTTGTAGCTTGTGAGAATAATGTTTTTGCTTCTTCAACATTACCAGCTTCTATAGCTTGTTCAAACTTTTTAACAGCTGATTTATATCCTGATTTAATCATATTATTTCTTAATGTTTTCTTTTCGATAACACTAACACGTTTAATAGCTGATTTAATATTTGGCATATTTTGCACCTCCCCTTTAGTTAGTAAATTATAACGAAAAATATTATATCATGAGAAAATGAAAAATGCAAGGGGGTATGGCGAAAAAACTTGATATAGTATCTGTTAAGTAATAGGTGGCAAATTTTTCTTTCATAAAATCCCTTATATAATTTGCCATTTTATTTTTTTATCTATAGATTAATTCTGTAATTGGTTTAATGTCTATTATTTCTTTTAGTTTTGAGTTGC
>JAGATI010000112.1 GCA_017621295.1 Clostridia bacterium
AAAGCCCATATCTATCATTTCTCTTTCACTTTCTTTTGCAAGTCTTTTTAGTTTTTGTTCTAAACTTTCTCTCATAAACAATACCTCTTTCTTTTTATTTACACCTATATTATACCATATAAATCTTTGATATTTCACTTTTTAGTCCATTAAATTACTTCTAAATAAACTTTTTACTAATTTACCTTTGTTAATTATGTCTAAATAATCACAATTTGTTATATCTGCTCCACTATCAATGTCAAGTTTTATAATATCTCCATTTAAAAACTCTATTTCTGCATATTTTTTTACTTTATAATTTTTATCGTGATTACTATTATACATTGTTGCATTTTTATATAATCTTATTTCTAATGTTTTCTTTTCTATATTCATTTTTGTTTTCTCCTCTCAAATCTCCCACATATTTTTTGTTGCCATTTAATAACCAAAACCCCCACAAAATAGTCAATTCCATTTAATGTTTTATCGGTATTAAACCCACAACATAACCATAATTTTTGCCATTTCTAACTAAATAAGAATTAGTTTTAACTCTTATTAATAATTCATCATCTAACGAGTTATTTATATGTCTATTGACTAATTTTGATAATCTATCACACATTTTTTCATATTTTCTTCTGCCTTTTATTACTTCACTATCAATTAATTTTAGTGTTCTTGCATTTCTTATCTCCATTATATATCTTTGTTTCTTTTTTCTTTTAAACATATAAAATCACTCCTTTATTATAATTCTATTAATTCTCCATTTTCATCATATACATTATGTCCTACAAACTCCATAGAATACCACTCTTCTCCCTCTAAACCACAATTATTGCATTTATAAGGAAAATAAGCACACTCTCCCTCTAATTGTATTGCTCCATATTCTAAATCTTGCTCTTTACAATTAGCACATACACCCATTTCATTGACTAAATTATTTTTATCAATTTTAGGGTATTTTTCTTCATCTTCATTTGTATAAACTTCAAATCTTTTCATAATTATTTCATCTCCTTAACTAATATTATTATATCATCTAATATCTTGATATTGCACTTTTCTGCACCAAAATTACATAATTTCTGCTTTATAATCTGCCATTTGATAATAGCCATTATCAATAAACCAGTTTATTTTATCTTCAACTTCACTCATTGTTAAATTTTCTTGTATATCAATAATATCATAAACTTTTAAATCACTACTATCTGCACCTTTTCTAAATACTATAAATCTATATTTTTTCATAATTCATCATCTCCAAAATAACTATCTATAAATTGACTATATAGAATATCATCTCCTACTTCTTGCCAACAATTCAATTCAAGTCCACTATCACTATATTTTCTATCATAAACAACTATTTTTTTAGTTTTAAAATCATCACTATCTGCTTTTTTATTTTGATATTCAATTTCATCACAAATCTCATTAAAACTTCCTATAATTGTTTTTATACTATCATCTTTGAAAGTTTCAACTAAAATAAATCTCTCTTCTTTATTCATTTTCTAACACTTCCTTTATATCATTTTCAAACTCTTCCATAATTTCTTTATCTTTTATATATTCTTTAAATACTGCTAAACACTCTCCAATACTTCCAAATATTTCATCAGTTAAACAAACATATTCTCTTTTTATATTTTCTTCTGCTTTTGTATAAAACTCAATTTCAAACCAGTTATTTAAATCAAATACTAAATTGCCGTTGTCAACTGCTTTCTCATATTCTTCATTATTCTTTACATAGTATCTAATAATATCATAATAGTTTCTTGTTTCTATTTCTTTTTCTTTATCAATATAAGTACATTTTAATTCCCCACGACTAGCAATATAAAAATCTCCATATTCACACTCTGCTAATTTATAACTGCTATCATAGTGAAAAAAGTCGTAGTCTTTATCATCTAATAATTTTTCATCTAAAACAATTTTAATTTCCATTTATATCATCTCCTAAAAAAACTTTCCATTATATGATATATCTCTATTTTCATTTAATTTCTTTAAAACTACTTTATAAACATTTATATCATAGTCCATTAATACATAAGTGATTATTAAATATTCACTATTATTAATTATTAAATGACTGCCAATAGGAAGTATCACATTTAAATTCATTTTTCCAATAGTCTTGTAATTCACATTTTCTATTAATTCCAAATTATACATAATTAATCACTTCTCCTTAATAATTGTATGATACAATTCTTCCACTATCTAACTTGTAGTAGTTTTCACTTTCTAATAAATCATAACCAAAACTTTCATCATCAAAATAAGGTTGCTCATCATAACCAAAATTAAACTTTTCTTCATAAACCATATCATCAAAATCACTAAAAACATAACTTATAATTGCTCTATCTTGATATTCTAAACCATAATTTTCAAATATATCATCAACTTCTAAATCACTCAAATTATATTCATTTTTAACATATTCTTTTTCATCTGCAATTACTTTTTCAAAAAGTTCTTTGTTTTCATTACTTTGTAATTTCTTTTCAATAGTGTTTTCATATTCTTTTATAATTTCAAGTCCTTTATTATATTTATCACTATCTTTTTCTATTCCATAACCTAGTGCTTTTAATTCATCATTTAATTTAAATAATTTAATAAACTCATCTTTTGTTAATATTGTTTCTAACTCTTCAAAATTGTTTTCTACTAAATCTCTAAACTCTTTTTCAAAACCACTAAAACAAGCACCCTCAATATGTAAACCACCAAAATAATGATTACACTCAAAACCAGTAAACTCAATATATTTTACAATATCTCTATCATCACTATTTTTTACTTTTGCTAAAAATAATCTATTTCTCATTTAAATCATCTCCTAATCAAAATCTCTATTTTCCACAACTTTTTTTAATTCATTTAATTCTTTTGCAATTTCAGTTTCTTCAAACATTGCCAAAATCTCATCTTTTTGTCCTTTTTTAAATCTATCAATATTATTTTCATATTTATAATTATCAACAAATCTCATTTTTTCTTTATATTCTATTTCACTAATTGCTCCAAACATACAACTTTGAAAAGTATAACTCTCCCAAGTTCTATTGTAATATCTGCTTTTATGTTCTTCAATTTCAAGTCCGTTTTTGAAAACATTTGTTCTATGCCCCCAAGCATTACTTGTACTCCAACTTTCATTTACAAATTGCCATTTATTTCCATTTATAACTTTTGTTCTAATTTCCATATCTTTCAACTCCTTTTTAAAATAATGTTATTGTATGTCTTGCTACTTCATCTTCTTTTATATCTAACCAAACCATTTTCCCTTTTTTATTTTCAAACTCTGCATAAAATGTCAAACTTCTATTTGCATTGCTATAACTATATAAACTATAAATATCTATTGTATTGTCTTGTTTATCTCCTATATATTCATAAGCAATTTCTTTTTCTTCTAAATCTTTAATTAATTTTTTTAATTTATTATCATCATAATATTCAACTCTTAAAACCATTTCCATTTTATTCAACTCCTTAACTAATTTTAATTGTTTCCCAACTAGCAAGTCCGTTTCTTCTTCTTTTTAAATCTACAAAACTATATTCTTCTTTTCCATTTTCATCATCTTTATAAATCATAAATAAACTTTTTTTAGTATAACCATTTTTTGTTTCACATTTGAAATAATAATTTTCTTTTTGTAATTTCCATATAATTTCATCAAAAGTTTTATTTTGTTCTATCATCTCATCAACTTTTAATAGTGTTTCTTTTTGTAAATTACTTAACCATACCATATTAATCATCTCCTTTTAATAATTTTGGTATAGAGAATTGACTATTTTGTCAACTCTCCAACTCTTTGAAATATTTCTCTATTTCTTCTCCTTAATTCTGCTTTTTCTTGTCTTGTTGCTTTTCTTCCGTTTATTCTGCTTTCATTTTTCCAAAACTCTTTTTTTAACTTGTCTAACTCTTTTTTAATTTCTTCATTTTTCATAGGTATAAATCACTCTCTTTCCTTTTCTTTACACCTATATTATAGCATAAACTTTCCGTATATTTCACTAATCTGCACCAAATTAATCAAAATTTTTCATTTTAAATAAATTTTCTGCTCCAAAATCAATAATTTCATCTATATTCATATTATCTAATTTCTCATATTCTCTATCAGTAAGACCTATAATTATACTATCGTGTCCCATAGGCTTGTCGTGATGATATTCTCTTAATTTTAGATATTTACCACTTCTACTACTTCCTTTTACATACATAGTATTATCATAATCTCTATAAAAACACTCCATATAATCATCAAAAATCTTATAACCACTAGCACCAGTCCAACGACTATTGAATAATACTACTAAATAATGATTATACTTTTTATAATTCATTAATTGCTTAAAATAATCATCAATTTCTATTTCATCAGTATAATCATATTCAATATTATCATAGTTTTCTACATATTCTCCACTATCAATAGAATATCTATATAATAAAATAGTATCATTTTCTAAATCTTCATAGTCAAACTCTGCTCTTTTTTCTTCAAAAATATCTCTAATAGGTACACTATAATATGCTCCAACTTGTTGTAAATCTACTCCTTTTAGATATTCTCTTTTAAAGTTTCTATCTATATAAGTTTTCATAAAATCATCTCCTTATTTAATTTTATTATATTCATCAAACATTTGTTTCATAAAATCTTTATACCATTTATCATTTACAAAATATTTATCACAACCATTTGATATTTCATCTTCATTTATTAATATTCTAACACATTTATTATATTCTGCTTGTTTATTGTTTTCTATAAATATATAAGTCCAATATGCAACCATAATTATTAAAACTCCCACAAAAACTAACAAAACATTTAATAAACTATTATCTTTTTTCATAATAAATCAACTCCAATTATTTGTTTTCTTCTGCTTTTAATAATCTACTTTCAATATCTTTTAATTCTCCTATTGTTCTCAAATTATCTAATTTTTCATTACTCATAATAGTATTTACAAAATCATTTTTAACTTCTTCAAAAGTGCCATTAATTTTAAAGTGCCAACTTGCATAACATAATTGAAAACCTATTACTGCTAAATCATAACTAAAATTAGCTCCTATATATGCAAGTGTTCCAATTTCATCTGCTCTCTCTTCAAAATCAATATCTTTTTGTAAATCTTCTAACTCTTTATTAAACTCTTTACAATATCTTAAAAATAATTCTTTATTTTCCATTAAAACCAACTCCAAACATTTTTTCTCTGCTTATTGCACCATTAATTGTAAAATCATAATATAGATTATCAATTATAGTTTCCTTTATATAATCTATAAAATCATCATAACATTTTATATTTTGCTCTTCTTTTTCATCTGCATTTAATTTTCCATATAATTCTTTCAAAAACTCTTCATTGATTATCATAATATCTCTCCTTTTTACATATTAATTATAACATATAAAATCTTTATATTTCACTTTCTTGCACCTAAATTAATCATAATTTTTATTTCTATCATTAGTGAAAAAATCATCATTTACGAAAGTTATATAACCATATTCATTTTCTATTTCTTCATCACTAACTAAATCATCAATAATCATCATCTCATAATAACTACTTGTTCTATTTTCTTTTTCTTGTAATTTTTCATCATAATATCTTTGTTTTAATTCAGTTTTTTGTCTTTTTGTTAATTCTTTTATACTCATCAAAATCATCTCCTTATCTATCTTTTTTCAACTTCTAAACCAGTGTCTGCCACAATTTCATATAAAATCTCATCATCTTCAATATTATACATTTTGCATAAATTAATCATATTATCTAGCATTTGCTCTAAATCACTAATAGCAATTTCCTTATTTTTATCTAACTCAATTTTATATTCTCCATTTTCCATAATCATTATATATTCCATTTTATTCATCTCCTAACTCTTCATCACTTAATAATATTCTTTCAATATCTTCATCATCTAGTTTTTCATAC
>JAGATI010000113.1 GCA_017621295.1 Clostridia bacterium
AAAAATTATTTTTTACTTTTGTATCTTTTTTGCTCACTTTATTCCCTCCAAAATAATTTTTATATTATTTTGTTTATTTTCTAGTCCATCTAACCATATTATATTTTCATTTCTTTTAAACCAAGTTATTTGTCTTTTTGCATATCTTCTTGATTCACGTTTTATTTTTTCTATCATTTCATCTTTACTAATTTCACCTTTTAAGTATTCATACACTTCTTTATATCCCAATGCTTGCATAGCAGTTGGGTATCCATTTTCATATTTTTTAACTATATTTTCTACCTCTTGCACTAATCCTTGTTTCAGCATTATATCTACTCTTAAGTTGATTCTTTCATATAGTTTTTCTCTTTCCATATTAATACCAAATACTTTAAAATCATATGGATTTTCATTTTTTCTTGATTCTATTTCTTGCTCTGTTTTTGTTTTTCCAGTTGCATTATATATTTCAAGTACTCTAAATATTCTTTTTTTATCATTCTTGCTTATTTTTTTCATTGCTTCTGGGTCTATCCCGCATTGCTTTATCATATAAATATTCTAAGCCTTCTTTTTCCATCAGATGCTCTAGGCTATTTCTATACTCTAAATCAATTTGGATTTCATCATATTCTACCCAATTTACTAATGAATCTACATATAGTCCAGTTCCTCCAACTATAATTGGGCATTTTCCTTTTTCTAGCACTTCCTCTATCTTTTTTATTGCATCTTTTTTATATCTTGCAACACTATATCTTTCTTCTGGAGATACATATCCAATTAGATGATGTTTAACACATTCCATTTCTTTTTTACTTGGCTTTGCAGTTCCAATATCCATATCTTTATATATTTGCATAGAATCTGCCGATATAATTTCTCCATTTATTTTTTTTGCAAGTTCTATAGAAAGCGCTGTTTTTCCTGATGCTGTAGGACCACATATAACTATATTTTTTGGTTTTATCATTTTAAAATCTTTCCTTTTATTATTATTTTATTACCAATCATCATTATTTAGCTATACAACATTTACTAGTTACAGTTAAGTTAGAAAATTTTTCTATTTTAAAAATGCTTTTAAAGACATTTTTATAAAAAATTGGACTTTCTATACATCAAACAAATCAATAATTAAAATCATTACTGAACCGAAACTATTTCCTAGGCACAAATTTAATATTTAAGCTGATTTGGTAATATTATCTTCTAGAAAACTTCTTTTCTATATCTATCTTTGACATTTTTATCGCTGTAGGTCTGCCATGTGGACAAGTAAAAGGATTTGGTAATAATAACAATTCTTTCATTAAATTATCTACCTCTTCTTTTGTTAAAGCCATATTAGCTTTAACTGCTGATTTGCATGCAAGTGTTGCAATAAATTTCTCCTCTATTTCTTGTTTTGCAGTCCTTGCTACAGTATTAATTTCATCAAGTGTTTCTAAAAATAATTCTTTAGTCTCTAAATCTATACATATATTAGGAACTCCAGAAATTTTTATAGTATTTTCTCCAAATTCCTCTAAAGTAAATCCTGCTTTTTCAAATAGCTTCATATTATCTTTAGCAATTCCCATTTCTTTATGTGTTAATGTAATTATATCTGGTAATAACATTAACTGAGATTCCTTTGGACCATCTGAATAATAATTTTTCTTAATTTTCTCATACATAATTCTTTCATGTGCAGCATGTTGATCTATAATGTACATTTCTTTATCCATTTCGATTATTATATATGTTGAAAATGCAATTCCCACAAATTTATAATTAGGAATATTATAATAACTGCTATTTGTAAATATGCTGATGTTTTCTTTTGGAACTGAAACACTTAAATCTCCAATTTTATATCCTTCGTCTTCTTCCTTTACTTGTGATTCTGCATTTGGCAATTTTCCAAACATTTTAGTGTACATTTCTTCGAAGTTTTTATCATCTATATCTATTTTATTTTCTTCAAGATTATTTATCTTTTCTATAATCTTCTTTATATTTTCTTGATTAATCTCTTGATTATTTTTCTTAGTAATTTCGTTATTTAATTCATTACTTTCTTGTCCAATTTTAGGTTCTTGCATGCTAATATTATTCTCTTGTATATTTTCTTCTATTTTGTTAGAGCCATTAGTTATTGTCTGTGTCTGTTTTATATCATTTTGATTATCTTTTATTTCTTCGTTATTTATACTATTTTGTAATTCTTTTGTATCTCCATTATTTCCACTTTTTTGAATTTCCTCTTTTTCGTTTATTGTATTTTCTGTATTTTTTGTTACAAAATCAGAACCATCTATTTTGTTTTTTTCTTGACTACTAAATTTATTATTATACAATTCTTCTATTAGATTATTTTGTGTATTATTTCGATTTTCCACTGAATTATTACTAATTATTTTTTTAAATAAAGCTCCAAAAGTAGGATTTATGCTTTCTAATTTTTCAATACTACTTTTTTCTTCCATTTGACTTGTAGAATTTTCCTCTTGTTTCTTGCCTGCATCGTATTCAGATGTTTTTTCTGTTTCTTTTACCAAATCTGAATTTAATAAAGTTTCTTTTATAGCATGATATACTGCCTTAAAAACTTTGCTCTCTTCTTCAAATCTTACTTCTAATTTTGCGGGATGAACATTAACATCTACTTTATGTGGATCTATTTCTAGATTTAATATTAAAAATCCATATTTACCTATTGTTAACATTCCCTTAAATCCTTGTTCTGCACTACTTGTTAATGCTTTATCTTTTATAAATCTCTTATTAACAAAAAATAGCTGATTAGATCTATTAGAGCGTGCAATTACTGGTTTACCAATTACTCCTGTAATTTTAATATCATCATATACATAATCTACATTTAATATATTCTCTGCAATATCTTTACCATATATATTATATATAACACTTTTACTATCACCATTTCCATTAGTTCCGAATTATTGTTTTACCAGAACTTATTAACTTTATTGCAATATTAGGATTTACAAGAGCAATTCTTGTAACTGCATCTTCTATATATCCAGCTTCTGTAAAATCCTTCTTTAAAAATTTGTATCTAACTGGTGTATTAAAAAATAAATTTTCAACTGTTATAGTAGTTCCTTTAGGGCATCCTATTTCTTCTTTACTTATTATTTTTCCACCCTCTACTATTATTTTATATCCAATACTTGCATCTTCTGTCTTTGATGTTAATTCAACTCTAGCAATAGCTGCAATACTTGCCAAAGCTTCTCCTCTAAACCCCATAGACTTTACTGTTTCTAAATCCTCTGCTTTTCTTATTTTACTTGTTGCATGTCTCTCAAATGCAATTTCCATATCGTCTGGCATAAATCCTTTTCCATTATCTGTTATTCTTATATAAGAAATTCCACCATTTCTTGTTTCTATTGATATATTGGTTGCACCTGCATCAATTGAATTTTCTACCAATTCTTTAACTACTGAAGCTGGTCTTTCAATAACTTCACCAGCTGCTATTTTATTTATTGTTAAATCATCTAATAATACTATATTCCCCATTTCGTGCCTCCAAACTTCATCTATCTAAACTTTATTAATGTTTAATAATCTTATTTTTTTATTTTAGTTTATTTATAATTAATAGTTCCATTTCTTTTTTAGTTAATTTTATAGTTAATGGTTCCATTTCCCTTTTTAGTTAATTTTAATTTAATAATTCCACTCTTTTAATTTTTTTATAGTTAATAGTTCTATTCCTTTATTTTATATTCTAAACATCACTTGAAATATTAAGTGATATCTTAGTCTTTTTGAAATTATATCACTAAATTATTCTCTTTGTACAGATTATTTCATACTTTTTTAATTTTATCAATATGCTTTTTTAAGAAATGTAACACTTTTTAGTTTTTAGAATAATATATATCATACTAAAGAACAAGAAAAAAACATTCTTTATAGGAGGTAGTAATATGGGAATTTGTTGTAACAATGGTAATAGTGAAGTTTTATGGTTCATTATTCTATTCTTACTACTTTTCTGCAGCTGTGGTAACAGAGGATGCGATAATAACGACTGTGGATGCGGTTGCTAAAAAACACTTCTTAGCCTAAAAGAAAAGTAGAACTAAAGAAAGTTTTGTACATTTTGAAAGGGGGGAATTTCTATGCCAGAAAATAGAGGTTGCGGATGCGGATGTGGATTCGGATTTGGAGATGATTGTATTTGGATAATAATCGTTTTAATATTAATCTGCTGTTGTTGTGGTGGAAATAGAGGTGGTTGTTGCTAAAAGATCAGCAGACAATTTGCCTGATTTCTAAATATTAAATTTAAATAGTTATCTTTATAGTATAATATTTAATAATAAAGCACTTGATATTAGTATCATACAAATCTATATATGATACTAATTAGTGCTTTTTATTTTGCTTACTAATCTATTTGTTTTGTATTTTTTGTAAATAAACTCATAATAAGTCATCTAAAATTGCATTATAAAAATCGTAGAAAAGTTGAAATATCAACATTTATACGATTTATTTTTTGGTTCTTTTGTTATAGTTATCTACAACTTGGAATTCGTAACGATTGATACAAATATCAATCAGTTTTATATTAATAATTTAGCATATGTTTTTGGATTTGGCAAGATGTGATTTTGAATAATTTATTTTTTTATCCATAAATACATTCCAGTTATAACATCTGGCTTATATTTAAAACCTGCTCTTTTATAAAACTCCTCATTACCTGCAGTAGGTGTTAATTCTATTTGCATCTTTTCACCTTCTTTAACACCATCTTCAATTAATCTTTTTAGTTCATTTACTATTTTTAATCCTATTCCTTTCCCTTGGAATTCTGGTTTAACACATACATCACTTAACATGCAAACAATACTATAATCTCCAACTACTCTTCCTATTCCTGCTAGTTCACCATTAACTATTGCCTTTACCATATACATTGTATTATTTAATGCTCTATTTATTTGTTCTTCTGAATATGTCTTCCATCCAACTGATTCAACAACTTCAAGAAATTCTTCAGCAGAAATTGAATATTCTAATTTTATATCCATAAATTTATCTTCCTCCATATATTTTTATTACAAAATAACCCATTACTTATTTTGATTATATTCAACAAAATCTTCCTTTAACAAACCTGTTACGCATTCATCAACATATTCATTAGTTGCTAAACACAAGAATTTTTTTCTTCTAATGCCTTCATCTTTATATCCTAATTTTAATTGCATTTTTCTTGATTTCTCATTACCAGTAAAATATCCATTCTCTATTCTTCTTAAACCCAACACTTCAAAACAATACTTTATTCTGCAACTGAACGCCTCTGTTCCATATCCGTTTTTCTGATATTTTTCATTAATTTGATTT
>JAGATI010000114.1 GCA_017621295.1 Clostridia bacterium
AATTTGATTTAGCATTAAGAAAATTCATAACAAATGTAAATGACCAAAAAGTTACTAGTAGAGTTCCTAATATTTCAAGAAAATCATGGAGTCAATTAGTATCAGAAGGAACAGCTGGATATTATCATACAAAAGAAGCAATAGAAGTAAATAATGGTGATATTATTACATATACATTAAGAGTTTATAATGAAGGAGAGTTAAAAGGAAAAGCAACAGAAATAACAGACTACTTACCAGAAGGATTAGAATTTTATTCATCAGAAGTAGATGGTATAAATTATGGATGGTCTGTTGTAAATGGAACAAATGGAAAAGAAATTAAAACTTCATATTTAGCAAATAAAGAGTATTTACCTGCTGCAGATACTTATCAAACATTTACTAATGAAGGATATGCAGATGTAAAAGTAAAATGCAAGGTAAATTTAAGTAATACAAATGAAACTGTATATTTAACAAATAGAGCAGAGATTACAGCTCATGTTGACGAATTTGGAAATACAACAAGAGTAGGATTAGATAGAGATTCTACACCAAAAAATGTAAAATTAGATCATTCAAGTGATATGTTAGATTATGATTCAAGTATTACATATGATTCAAATACATATTATCCTGGATATGAAGATGATGACGATAAAGAAACAGTATATGTAAAGAAAACAACTAACTTTAATGTTAATTTATTGAAAGTTAGTAAAAAACAATTAGATGACAATACTCCAACACCATTAAATGGAGCTAAATTTACTTTAGCAGAAGTTAACCCAGATAACATGGATGAAGTATTAAATAATTTAGCACCAATAACAACTGGAAATAGTCAAATGCAAATTATTAGTAGAGATAATTGTAAAATAGGAAGTACCTATTTATATAAATTACAAGAAACAGATGCTCCAAATGGATTTAATATATTAATAGATATTCCAATATATATACAAATAACTATAAACGAAGATGGAAGTTTTGATACTGCAAGAACAAGAATATTATATAATGTAGAAAATGGAAACGATATTTCAGAGTTTTATAGATTTACTATAGATGGAAATAACATAAATATAAGAATTGCAAATGAAGAAAAAGAGTTTGATTTGGCTTTAAGAAAATATATAACAGGAATTGAGAGACAAGGTATATCTAATGAAATTAACAGTAGAATACCAAACTTAAATGCATTTTCATTTGTGGCTTGGAAACAAAAGGAAACAGCAGGATATTATCATACAAAAGAAGCAATGACTGTTAGAAAAGATGATATTATAACTTATACAATAAGTGTTTATAATGAAGGTTTTGTAAAAGGATATGCAACAGAAATAACAGATTATTTACCAAGTGGATTAGAATATATTAATAATGATTTTAATAGAAATAATGGTTGGTCTGTAACTAAAAATAGTGATGGAACATCTACTGTTAAAACAAATAAACTAAGCAATACTTTATTAAATGAAAATCAATTACAAAAATATTTAACTAATCAAGCAACTACAACATGGAAAGCTAGTGTTCAAATACAATGTAAAGTTGTAAATGATCCAAAATACGAAGTACAATATTTAACAAATAGAGCAGAAATTACACAAGAAAAAGCAGTAAGTATTGATGCACAAGGACATGAAACTGTATTAGATGTTGTAGATAGAGATTCTAAACCAAATAATGTAAAGTCAGATCATTCAAGTGATATGTTAAATTATGATTCAAGTATTACATATGATTCAGATACATATTATCCTGGATATGAAGATGATGATGATAAAGAAACAGTTAAAATAGAACCAATTACAGATTTTGAATTTAAACTAAAGAAAATAGATAATGTTTCTAAACAAGAAATAGAAGGAGCAACATTTGAAATTAGTGGAGTAAATACTAATAAAGGAGGAATTTCTCCAATAACTAGTATTGTAGATTCAAATGGAAACGAAGTTAGAAAAAATGAAGATGGAAGTATTACTATACCAATTGGAGGAGTAACTGTAAAAGTAAAAGGTGTAGATGTTAATACTATGTATAATTATTCTATACAAGAAGTTAAAGCTCCAGATAAATATAAAATAATTGTACAAAATATGATAGTAAATATTTCTGTAGATGAAGATGGAAATACTAAACCAAATATATCAACTATGGTTGTAAATGAAATAACAAATCAAAATGGACATGAAGTTGAAATGCCAAAAGTTCATACACAAGTAGGAGAAGGTTCTGATGAAAATGCAAGTGTAAGAAAAGAAAATAATGAAATTATAGTTAGAGTTTCAAATAAAAATACAGATACATTTGATTTAGCATTAAGAAAATTTATTACTAAGGTAAATGATAAAGAGCCAGCAGTAAGCAGAGTACCAGAACTTAATCTTATATCATTAGTTGGACTAAATACAACTGGAACAGCATATTATAATCATACAAAAGATGCACTAACAGTTAAAACAGGTGATATTGTAACATATACAATACGTGTTTATAACGAAAGTGATATTAAAGGTAAAGTAGCTGAAATAACAGATTATTTACCAAGGGGATTAGAATTTTATTCATCAGAAGTTGATGGTGTAAATTATAATTGGAAAGTAACTAAAAATAGTGATGGAACTACTACTTTAAAAACAAATTACTTAAAAGATACTTTACTTTCAGAAAATGCATTAGCTCAGACAATAGTTGGTTTAAAAACAGATAAATGGACAGCAGAAGTAAAATTAAAATGTAAAATAACAGATGAAGCAGGATATTCTATAAAATATTTAACAAATAGAGCAGAAATTACAGCACATGAAGATGAAAGAGGAAATAAATATGGTGAGTATTATGGACAAACACAAATACGTAATACAGATAGAGATTCTTTGCCAGATACAATTAAAGGAGTATTAAATTTAGATAATCATTATACAGAAAATGTATTAGATAAACCACATTTAGATTATTATCCAGGTAAGCAAGATGATGATGATTTTGAAACTTTACAAATAGAGCCTATAACAGATTATGAACTAAGTTTAGAAAAACTTAATTTACTAAATGATTTGAAATTAACAGATAAAGTTACATTTAAAATAGAAGAGATAAATCCAAATATTAATATTTGGAATGGAATAAAAAATGAAGATATAATAAGTTCTGAAACACTTGATATAACTGGACAAGGAAAGATAGATTCTAAAACAAAAGTTAAATTTGGAACAACATATCGTTATAGAATAACAGAAGAGGTAGTTCCAGACAATTTTGATAAAACAGTTAAAGAAGTGATAATAAAAGTTAATGTAGATGAAAATGGAATAGCACATGGAGTAATAGAAAAATGGAATGATTCTACATGGAATAGTGTAATTGGTAGAAAATATACATATATAACAAATGGTGAAAACAATAAGATTACTTTAACAATAAAAAATGAACCAAAAGCATATTATGATTTAAAACTTAAAAAGGTTAATGAAGAAGGAAAAGAAATTGGTGGTATAACTAAATTTAATGTAATGGATTCTAGAAAAATAGGACATTCTGTTACAACAGGTTTAGGATATACAGGTGTAGTAGATACAAATATTCCAATAACAAGTAAAGAAGGATTTGATACATATGTTATAAGTGAGATAGAAGCACCAGATGGATATATAAAAATAACTGATTTCGAATTGATTGTTAGAATTTATAAAGGTATTTCACAAGATGGAAGTACTTATGTAATTAAAAGATGTGAAAAGATTATTTCACAGAAAAATCATTCTAAAAATCCAGAAAAACAAAGAGAAATTTTAGAAAACGCTACAATAGATTGTGATGGAAGAACTGTAACAGTTAAATTCCCAAATAAAAAAATAGAGGGTATATATAATATAGACTTAGCTAAAATAGATGAAGATGGAAATACAATCGAAGATAAAGAAGCTACATTTACAATAAATGGTAAAGAGCAAACTACATCAAGAGGAACTTTATCTATTGATGATGATAATGTACCTGGAATAGAAATTACAAGTAAAGATCAAAACGATAAATATGTAATTATGGAAACAGTTGCACCAGAAGGATATATAAAATTTGATGGTAGAGTTACTTTAGATGTAAAAGTAAAAGAAGAAGATGGCGAATACAGATTAGATTCTAATAATACAAAATTAAGTATATATGAAAATGGCTCAACATATTCTGTAGAACCAGGTGATATGTCAAAACAAGTAAGTTTTACTATTGATGAAAATATGCAAGTTATAAGAATAAAAGTAAAAAATCCAGAACTAACTGGTAAATATAAGTTACAAATAAAGAAAGTAGATTATAATGATAAAACAAAAGTGATACCAGGAGCTGTATTTAATGGATTAGATCCTAGACAAATATCTCTTGGAGATAAGACAACAGGACCAGATGGTATAGCTGTATTACGTGATGATGTAGAAATCTTAGGACCAAATGAATACATTTATATTATTAGAGAAGTTTCTGTACCAGATGGATATTCAAAAATAGAAACACATCAATTTATAGTAAGAGTAATAACTGGATTATCTGATGATGGAAAATCTTATATTGTAAAAAATGCTACACTTGATATATCACAAAGAAATGGTAATCAAAATAGTGAGCTAGAAAGAAAGATATTAGAAGATAAAGAAAATGGTGCGAAGATTGAGGTAGATAAAGAAACACAAACTGTAACAATTACAGTTCCAAATGAAAAAACTACAGATTACAATTTAGAAATTAACAAAGTTGATGCTAATAGTTCAAGTGAATATTTAGCTAAAGCAAGATTTACAATTGACGGACCAGATGGAAATATTCAAACAGATAAGGAGTTGCAAAGAGAAACTGATAACGAATCTACTGGTAGATTTGTTAAAAAAGAAACTGGAGTAAGAATTAATAAAACATATACATATACAATTGAAGAGACTTTTGCAGAGAAACTATATGAAAATGTATTTAAAGATTTCTTAATTAAATTAGAAGTAACAATTGATAAAAATGGAAAAATAGATAAACAAAATACAATTGCAAAAATAGAACCAAAAGATTACAATAATATTTCTAGTGAAGATATAGCAAAAGCAAATGATATGATTAAAGATGGAGTTTTTGTTAACGAAGATACAAATACAGTTACTTTAAACATCAAGAACCCACAAGAAACAAGAGATTTTGAATTTAGTTTATTTAAACACGAACTAGGGGATAAGGATGAGGAAATTTCAGAAGCTGCATTTAAAGTACAAAGAAAACAAAAAGATAATGATGAATGGAATTTATTAAATGAAAATCTTATAACAAGTATTAATTCAGAAGAACTAATTGATAAACAAGAAAAAATAGCTTTGGGTAATGTATATTATTATGAAATTGAAGAAACAAAAGTGCCAAATAATAACTATATTAAAAAGATACAAAAAGCAATAGTAAAAATAGCAATTGGAGAAGATGGAATAGTTACAGGTGAAATAATAAGTATACAATTACCAGGAAGTAGCGAATGGGTTAAATATGATAAAGATACACATGGTGAATTTATTGAATTAGTTAAACAAGCTAGAAACAAATTTGAACTTAAAATAGCAAATACTGTTTACTACCATATGACTCTAAGAAAAAGAGAAGACAATAAGTCTACAACAGATATAATTGGATGTAGAATATTAGAAGGTGGACAATTTAAAGTAGATAGAGTTTATAAAGATTCTAGAGGAAATATAACAACAAAAGAGGTTCATAATGGACCTGCAACATGGGATTTCTCAGATATGGAAGCAGTTCCAAATTCTATATATGAATACTATATTCAAGAATTAAGTGCACCAGAAGGATTTAACAATGATTTTGAGAATATACGAGTACATTTAACAATAAGAACAGATAATAACGGAAATGTTGCACCTGTTGGAAGAGATGGTACAAATGTTGATTTTGAATCTGCAAGTGGTGGAGTATTACAAGATAAAATAAAAACAATGTTATATGAGAAATGTGTATTACAAGTAGAAGACAATACTGTTACAATTAACATGAAGGATTCAGAAATTATAAAAGAACCAGAAAAATATGGATTCCAAATTGTAAAAGTAGACAAAAACAATATTCAGCATAGACTTAAAGATGTACAGTTTAGTGTTAGAATGATTGCTGGTAGAGCAACAGGATGGATTCCATATGACGCTGATCCAGATACTCCAGGAATACAAGACCCAGTAACAAATGAAAATGGTGTAATTAATATTAATGATATTGAATTAGTAGAAGGTATAAGTACAAATATATTCCAGATTAATGAAGTAAGTGGTCAAGAAGGATATAATATTTTACGTGGAGTAACAGTTCAAGTTACTATTAATTTGGAAAATGTTACAGAGGCAAGCCAAATTACAGAAGATCGTATTAAAGTAGAATTAATAGGTGAATATGCATCAAGTTATCCAGAAGATTATATAAAAACTTATATTACTGCAGATGGAACAATTCGAATAATTATTCCAAATGAACCAACAAGTTATGAATTTGTTTTAAATAAAAAAGATGAAAATGGACAATTAATAACAGCAGATAGAAAGCAAAATGGTAAATTAGATGGAACAATATTAAGTGTAATAGAACAAGGAACAACTGCAAATATTGTACCAAATACTGTATTAAAAGATGGTACAACATCTAGAATTATAAATTGTAAGCAAAATACAACATATAGTTATATAGTAACTGAAATACAAAATAAAACAGGATACATAAATATTTTTGGTGGATATTTTCTAATACTACATGTTGTAACTGACGAAAATGGAGTGGTAAAAGATACAAATCCAGATGACCCAGATAATCCTGAATATACTAGATATGGATTATTTAAAGTTAATCCACATGGAACAGGTAATGAAGAAGAAATAAAAAAAGCAGTAAATTTAACTGTTAAATGGTCAGATGAACAAGATGAAAATGGAAACAGAAAAAGACAAGTTATATTAGATATAGAAAATCCTTTTGAGTATCAAGTTGTAGTAAATAAAGTTGATACATATGGAAATCCACTTGATAAAGCAGTAATTACAGCTACAATGAATGGTAAGACATATACAATGAATAGAAGTTCTGCTCTACAAATTTCAGAAAATAAAATAAAAGATGGAGAAACTCAAAGTTGGATAATTAGAGAACAAAGTGTACAAGCTCCTTACTATAATGTTTTAGGAACAAGCAAATACATAAAGGTAGATGTAGCTAAAAATAATGAAAAACTAGTAATTAAAGATTATGCGATTTATGATGATTCTACTGGAATGGTTCCTAAAGATAATGAAATATATAAATATGTAACTATAGAAGGTCCAACAGTAAAAGGAACTACATATAGCATTAATGTAAAACTAGAGAATCCAATGAATTACAAATTTAAATTAACAAAAGTAAAAACAAATGGAGAAGATTTAACAGGAGCAACAGTAACAGTTAATAATAAAACTGTTATACATGATGGAAATTCAAGTTATGAAGTTTCTAAGATAGTAAGTTTAGGAAATGTTACAGCATTTACAATAAATGAAACAGCAACTGCACCAAATCATATTAATATTTTAGAAAATAAATTTGCAGTTATTGTTGTTCGTATGTCAGAAAAAGGTGAAATAAGTATTGTTAATAAATCGATTTATGATACTTCAAGTGGTAATGCAATACTTTTACCATCAACAGATGAAACATATAGATATATAAATACAGAAATAACAAGAGGTTCAGATGGTATACAAACTGTAAATGTTGAATTACAAAACCCAGTAGAATATAAGTTTGAATTAACAAAAGTTAAATCAGAT
>JAGATI010000023.1 GCA_017621295.1 Clostridia bacterium
AGTTCAGACGTGTGCTTCCGATCTGTTTGAATTAACAAAAGTTAAATCAGATGAACAAAAAACAAATTTACCAGGAGCAGTGTTAACTGTAAATGGTAGAGAAGTAATTAGTGAAGGAAAATCTGATTATACAATCACAGAAAAAATTCATATTGGTGATGTTAAGAGTTATGTAATACAAGAATCATCAAGTGTAACAAATCATATTAATGTGTTAGATAATAAATTTATTGTAGTTGCAGTTAGACTAGACGAAAATGAAGAATTGAAGATTGTATCAAAACTTGCTTATGATGTATCTGGTGGAACACCAGTACAAGTTTCTTCTGATATATGGAATTATGTTGATGTGTATTTTAAGGATGTAGATGGAATTAAAGTATTAAAAGTAGATGTTGTTAATCCAGTAGAATATAAATTTAAGTTATTAAAAACTAAATCTGATAAGTATTCTACACCATTAGATGGTGCTACACTTACAGTAAATGGAGAAACTGTAATTAGTAATGGAACATCAAGTTATGAAATAACAAAATCTATTAACATTGGTGAAAAACAGACATTTATTGTAAGAGAAAATGAAGCGAAACTAGGATATAAAAATGTATTAAAAGATAAATATTTATTATTTAATATAGTATTAACAGAAGATGAAAAAATAGAAATTCAAAGTAAAGCAATTTTGGATACATCAGGAAAAGTTCCAGTGACTGTATCTAGTGAAGATCCAGTATACAATTATGTTGATGTTTATATCACAGAAGATTCAAGAGGAGTTCAAACAGTTAATATAAAAGTAATAAATCCATTAGAAACTAAATTTAGAGTAGTAAAAGTAACATCAGATGGAGAAACAGAATTAAATGGAGCAAAGATTACTTTAAATGGAGAAGAAGTAATTAAAGATGGAAATAATTCATATGAGCTAAATAAGATTATGAATGTAACTGATGTAGTAACATATAATATTAATGAGTTAGAAACACCAAAAGGACATGTTAACATTTTTGAAAATAAACAATTAATAATTGTTGCTAGAATGTTTGAAGATGAAACATTAAGAGTTGTAAATAGAATACTTGTTGATAAAACTAATGGTAAGGTTTTAGATTCAAGTAATCCAGAATATGGATATATTAGTACAAATGTATCTATAGAAGATAATATTCAAACATTACAAGTTAATATTAAAAACCCAGAAGAATATAACCTAAAATTATATAAGGTAGATAAAGACACAAATGAAAGAATGAATGATATTTTCTTTGATATTAAAGTACTAAATGAAGATAATAATGAAGTTATTGTAAAAGATTCTAAAACTTTAGAGGCAAAAGATCTTACATCTTTAAAAACTATGAACATAGATGGAGAAGATGGTGTAATTAAGATTGATAATATCTTAATAGAAAGACCAGGAACATTTAATTTTGTATTAAAAGAGTATTCTCCAGAACTATATTTAGAAAATGGAGAAATAAAAGTACAAGTAACAATAGTAGAAGAAGATGGAAGTTATAAAGTATCTAGTATAAAAGTTATAGAAGATGAAGATTCAATCCAAGCTTCTGATACAAAAGTAATTGTAGAACAACCAGAAACAGTACAAATTGCTGTAGATAATGAAAGAATAAAAGGTAAATATGATTTAATTATTAATAAATTAGATAATTATACTAAAAAGTTATTAGATGGTTCTAAATTTAAAGTTACTATTGAAAGAGATGGAAAGGAATCTGAAATTTATAAATCTAATGATGATGTGAATTCAAAAGATGTAGTTATTCCAACTGAAGTTGAAGTTAAAGGTGGAAGTTTAACAATTTCTAATATTAGAATTGAGAAACCAGAAAATTACATTATTAAATTAAAAGAAACTAAATCACCAGATACATATTTACCATTAGAAGAAGAAATTAAGTTACAAATTACAACAGATATTAGTGGACAAGGAAAACAAGCAAAATATGTATTAAAAGATGTAAAAATGCTAGAAGGAAATAATAATGGACTTGTTTCAAAATCTAATACAGAAAATAAAATTCAAATTGATATACAAAATGAGCAATTCGATTTAGCTTTAAGAAAAAATATTACACAAGTAATTGCAAATGAAGGAAAAGAAAATGAAAGAATAACAAAATATGATAATAGACTTCCAGATCCTAAGACAGATGTATTGAAAGATAAAACACAAACAACTGCAATTTACAATCATACAAAAGAACCTGTAAGAGTTTATGCTGGAGATACAGTAATTTATACATTAAGAGTGTATAATGAAGGACAAGTAGATGGATATGCAGAAGAAGTAACAGACCACTTACCAGAATATTTAGAATTTGTAAATGATGAATTTAATAGTAAGTTTGGTTGGTTATTAGATGAGAAAGATACTTCATTAAGAACAGTTAAAACAAATTACTTATCAAAAGCTAGAAATGAAAAAGGAAACTTAATTAAAGCCTTTGATAAAGAAACAGGAAAATTAGATTATAAAGAAATTCAAATTAAATGTAAAGTAAAGACAAATGTACCTGTAAAAGCAAAATTAACTAATATTGCAGAAATTACAAAATATATTGGTAAAGACGGAAGAGAAGTTACAGATAGAGATTCATTTAATAAGGTTAAATTACCTACAGATGATAAATTACCTTCATATAAAGATGATGAAATTAACAAACCATATGTTCCAGGACAAGAAGATGATGACGACTTTGAAAAAGTACTTATAGAAAAATTTGATTTAGCATTAAGAAAATTTATTACAGGTGTAACAAATGGATATGGTAATAAACAAGAAGTAACAACAAGAAAACCAGTATTTAAAATAGAAAATGGAAAAGATGTATATAGTCACGACAAAAATCCTGTATTAGTTGGAAATCAAAATATAGTAGAATACACAATTAGGGTATATAATGAAGGAACAGTTAATGGATACGCAAAAGAAATAAAAGATGATATACCAGAAGGATTAGAATTCTTACCAGATGATGAATTAAATAAAGAATATAGATGGATAATGTTAGATGAAGAAGGAAATGAAACAGATGATGTAAATAAAGCAAAATATATAATAAGTGATTATTTATCAAAAGAAAATGAAAAAACAGCTGGAGAGAATTTATTAAAGGCATTTGATAGAAGTAGTTATGATGCAGGAAGCATTAAAGAACCAGATTATAAAGAAGTAAAAGTTGCATTTAAAGTAACAATGCCAAATACATCAGATGAAATAATTATAAATAAAGCACAAATATCAGATGAAGTAGATGAAGAGGGAAATGAAGTAACAGATAAAGATTCTATACCAAATGAATGGAATGAAGGAGAAGATGACCAAGATATTGAAAAAATAAGAGTACAATACTTTGATTTAGCTTTAAGAAAATGGGTAACGAAAGCAATTGTAATAGAAGATGGAAAAGAAACTGTAAGAGAGACAGGACATAAAGCAGAAGATGACCCAGAAGAAGTAGTAAAAGTAGACTTAAAGAAGAGCAAGTTAAATAAAGTAGTTGTAAAATTTGAATATCAAATAAGAGTAACAAATGAAGGCGAAATTCCAGGAAGTGTAGAAGAAATTGAAGACATCATACCAGAAGGCTTAAGATTTGTTGCAGCAGATAACCCAAAATGGGAAGAAGTAGATGGAAGAGTAGTAACTGATCAATTAGCAGGACAAATTATTCAGCCAGGAGAAAGCAAAGAAGTAACAATTTTATTGACATGGATAAATAGAGAAGATAATATGGGATTAAAAGTAAACGTAGCAGAAATAAGTAAAGATTATAATGAATATGGAACACCTGATATCGACTCGACACCAAACAATAAAGTACCTGGAGAAGATGACATTGATGATGCGAAAGTATTGTTAACAGTTACAACAGGACAAACAGTAATATATATAAGAATTACAATTATGGCATTAGTAATATTTGCCTGTGGAACCTACGGAATAAAGAGATTCGTAGTAGATAAAAATAAATAATTTAAAGAAGAGCTTAAATTTTAAGCTCTTCTTTAATGTGCAACATGTATATTGTTTAATTAATTGGTAAAATTTTATAGGTCGTATGTATAGTTACCATATAGTGAAACGTGTAGGAAGTATAGTACTTAAATTGATAATTTGGATTTTCTTTTTAATATTGACTGCTTTTGAAATATTACGAAAATGTAATTATAATGAAATATTTGAAATATAAAATTGCTAGAGGTATCTTCCGTAAGAGGAAGAAGATAAAAAATATATAGGCTAAAAAACAAGTATATTGACAATTATTATAAAAAAAGTGAAAATAAAATAGAAAGAAAAAACATGGAGGTAAAAACATGAAAGCTTTAAAGAAAACTTTTGCAATTATATTATTAGCAATAATAATATATACATCTGCATTTGCAGGATTTAAAATTAATAATTCTATTGCAGCAAATTTAACAGGAAATAATGCATATATATCTCTTGCATGGGAGAGATATAAAATAGGAGGATTTTGGACCTATATTAAAAATGGAGTAAGAAGTTTAGATTTATATTGTGTTCAACATGGAGCACCTTTAGATTCATGGAGTAATTATTTATATAGTGAAGCAAGTTGGGATAATCAAGCAGGAATTTTTAAAAACGAGGATAGTTATAAAAAATTAACATGGATTAAAGAAAACTTCTGGGAGAAAACAAATGCATCAGAAGGAAGCAAATATACACCAGAAGAAAAAGTGAAAATTTTAAATCTAATAGATAAAAGTATTACAGTAAATGATGTTAATGCTGTATTTAATAGTTCTACTGAAAAGTTTAAATTATATCAAACAATATCATGGAACTATGTAAATAATTATGCATCGACATATTATTCTCTAAAAGGAAGTACAGACAAAGTATATAAAGCAATAATTGGACTTGCAGATAAATATTATAATGTAGCTCAAACATTAAAATTAGAAGAAACATCTAATATAGTAGCAAATGAGAATGGAACATATACTTGGGGAATGAAAACAACTAATACATATGCATTACCATATTCACATAAATTATTGGTAGATGGAAAAGAATGGGAAAATTATACTTACAGTAATAATGTTATTAATATTTCAAATGTTGGAACTGGGAAGCATACTTTTAGATTTTTAGTATCTACATACAAAGTAAGTAGTAATGCAAGTATATGGTTAAATAATTCAAAACAAAATATGTTAGATATAACAAGTACTAAAAAAGAGCGTAAAGAAGCAAGCAAAGAAGCAACATTAGTACATGAAGTTAAAGAACCAGGCTATTTTACATTAAAAATAAAAAAGGAAGATAATAAAGGAAATCCACTAAAAGATGTTAATTTTAGTGTAAATAATAAAACATACACAAGTAATAATAATGGAGAAGCAATTATAATAGATGAGACAAATAAAGTAGAAATAGATGAAACAGATAAAGTCTATGAATATACAGTTGAAGAATTAAGTGATAATTTAAATGGATATTCTAGGTTAAAAGATCCTGTTACAATAGAACTAAAAAGTGCTGTAAGAGGAGAAAATGGAAAGTTAATTTATTATTTAAGAAGTGCAAATTTCAAAGAAAATGGAATGAATGAAATTGAAGTAGAATCTGAGAATGGAAAAAAAGTTAAATTAAAATTAAGTCTATCTAATAATGGTAATATTACAAATGTTACTGTAACAGTACCAAATGTGGAGAAAACATTTGATTTAGCTTTAACAAAAACAATAGTAACACCACAAACAGAGATAATAGAAAAATATGATTTTAATTATGATGGAAGAGTTAATTCTAGCGATGCCTCTATGGTTCAAGTAATATTAAATAGAGTATTAAAGAGCAGTGAAGAACCTATAAAGATAATTAGGAATACATTAAACGAAGTGTATAAAGAGATATATACAAAATATTATGAAACATTAGAAGATGAATTAATTTTATTTAAGTTTGATCTAAATGGTGATGGTAAAATAAGTAGTCAGGATTATAGTATGAGCTCAAAAATACAACAAATTTATGCAGAGCAATCAGTAGGAAAAGATATAGATAGGATACATGGTGTAGACTCAGAAAACTTAAACAAAAATAATGAAACAACATCAAAATATAATATGAATAAGTCAGTTAAAAAAGTAAGAAAAAATGACATTATTACATATAAAATAAATGTGTATAATGAGGGAGACTATAATGCAGAAGATATAGAAGTAACAGATTATATACCACAAGGATTAGTAGTTTGTGATGAAAATGGAAATACAGAATTAAATGATAACAAAATTGTATGTTCGTATAATGGAATAAACTATACATGGACAATAGATGGAAAAATTGCAAAAACTACAATTAATAAAGAAATACAAGCATTTGATGGAAAAACATTAAGAAATGAAAAAGTATATATTACATGTAAATTAGAGGATTCTGTTCAAGCAGGAGATATATTGTATAATGTAGCAGAGATAACAAATGCAAAAGCAACAGAAAAAGACGGAACAATAGTTAAAACACAAGGCGAAGATATAGAAGATAGAGACTCTTTTAAAGATACAGTTAAAGGAAATAATGAAGTTCAAGATTTAATAGATAATTATAAAGATAGGTTTATAGAAGAATTAGATGGTGAAAATGATGAATATGTAGATAAATCTATATATAATTATGAAGATGATGACGATTTTGAAAGAATAGTAATAAGTGATGAAAAGGAATTTGATTTAGCTTTAAGAAAGAGTATATCTAAAATAGGAAACAGCTTTGAAAATATGAAAGAGACACAAAACAGATTACCAGAGATAAATGATATTACAGTAAGCAATTGTAAAAAAACTGGAACAGGTGCATATTATCATAATAAAGAGGCTTTAAAAGTAAAAGTAGGAGATTATGTTGAATATACAATTAGAATTTATAATGAAGGAAGCATAGTAGATTATAATGGATATGCAAAACAAATAACAGATTATTTACCAGATGGAATGGAATTTGAAGCAATTGTTAATAAAGACGGAAATTGGATAAGTACAGAAAATAATGGAAAATATATAACAGAGAAAAATGGCTATGGTGGCTATGAATTAACATATGATAAAACAAATAATAAAGTTATAATTGATTGTATTGACACACCAGCATTAAACACAAAAAATAATTTAAATACAGTAAACAATTTATATAAATCTAAAGCAAAAATAAATGGATATTATACTTCTGATGAGTTCAAAAGTGCTACATCATATGCATATCAAGAAGTAAAGATAATTTGTAAAGTAACAAAATCTGCAAAACAGGAATATTTAACAAATGTAGCAGAAATAACAGATTCTGTTGCAATTGTAGATGGAAATGAAGATGAAATCATAAAAGATAGAGATTCTATAGCTAAAAATATAGAAATAACAAAAGAAGTAAGTAATGTAAACAAAAAGAAAATTAACTTAGATACTTATTATAAAGAAAAAAATGTAGATGATACATACAAACCATATTATCCAGGTATAGAAGATGATGATGACTTTGAAACAGTACTAGTAGAAAGAATACCAGGAACACCAGAAATCCATAAAGGAGTAAAAAATATATTAAATCAAGACTCAGGATACAATGGAGACGAAGAACATGATTGGGTAATAAATACAACTATACCAGAAGAAATGAATATGTTTACAAAATATATAGTAACAGACACAACAGATGAAAGATTAGTATTTTCAGGAATAGAAAAGGTAACAGTAAAAATAGGAAACAAACAATTAATAAAAGATACAGATTATAAAATAAATTATGATGAAAAAACAAGAACTATAAAAATATCTTTTATAGAAGGAGATTTTGTAGCAGGAAAATCCTTTGATGAAAATGGAGTAATAGAAATAAGATTTAAAACAACATTTGCAAAAGATAAACAAGGAAACATCATAGCAATAAACCAAGAAGTACCAAATCAAGCAACATTAATATATGATAATGGAAGTGGAAAAGAAGAAGAGAAAAAATCCGAAAAACCAGAAGTGCATACAGGAGCTGTAGCAGTATACAAATATAATGAAGAAACAAAAGTTGCATTAGAAGGAGCGAAATTCAAAATAGCAACAAGTAAGGAAAATGCAGAAAAAGGAATATTTGTAAAAGATGCAAATGGAAAAGATTTAGAAGCAATATCAAATAGTAAAGGTATAGCAACATTTACAGGATTAGAATTTGGTGGAGATGCAATTAATAATGAATCAAATAAAAAAGAAGATGGAACATATAGTTATGACTTTGAAAAAGCGAAGAAAACATATTATATAGTAGAAACAGAAGCACCAGAAGGATTTAATAAACATGAAGGTGTAATTGAAGTAACGTTAAGTAAAAATACAACACTTACAGAAATAAAAGATATGAAATCTATTGCAAATACACCAATTGGAGAATTCGATTTAGCTTTAAGAAAATTTATTACAGGTGTAACAAATGGATATGGTAATAAACAAGAAGTAACAACAAGAAAACCAGTATTTAAAATA
>JAGATI010000115.1 GCA_017621295.1 Clostridia bacterium
CTTAACTACCTCAGCCTCTATAAGTTCTTTGCAAAATTTCTCATATTCGTCTTTATTCATTGGAAGATTTATGTAATTTTGATTTTCCAAATTAGTGCTTCTATTTCTCCAATCCTCTATAGATTCTTCTTTTCCTCTTTCTTGCTCATATCTATCTCCCCAAAAAGCAATATTCATATCAATTGAATCTTTTGTAATTATTGGAGCTGCAGCATCATAAAAATATAATCCCTTATTTCCTGCAAGCTCCATTATTTGTTTTGCAAGCGTTTCTGAAGTTAACGGACCAGTAGCAATTATAACTATTCCATCTTTTGCAAAATTTTTAATAGACTCTTCTTTTCCAAATTCTTTTCTAATAATTTCTATATTTGGATTCTCTTCTATTTTTTTAGTAACTGTTTTAGAAAATTCCTCCCTATCAACTGCTAGTGCTTGTCCTGCAGGTACACTTGTTTTATCCGCAACATTTATTAATAAAGAATCTAGTATTCTTAATTCTTCTTTTAATAATCCGACATGCATTAGTATGTAAATTTGATTTAAAAGAGTTGCTACACACAACCTCTGCCAAATTTCTACTTGCATGTGCATCACTAAACTTGTTTGGTTTCATTTCGTATAATTTAACTTTTATGCCTCTTTTTGCAATTTGATATGCCGCTTCTGTCCCTGCCAAACCTCCACCTATAACAGTTATATAATTATTCATATCTATAATCCTTTCTTTTAACATTTTGTGAACAATGTTTATTTGAACAATTCCATAATCTCTTCTTTAGACAATTTATTAACAAAAGTTTCTTTTGTAGATAACATATTATCTATTAGTTTTTCTTTCTTTTGTTGTAATTCATAAATTCTTTCCTCAATCGAATTCTTAGTAATCAATTTATATACCTGTACATTCTTTTTTTGACCTATTCTATATGTTCTATCTGTAGCTTGATTTTCTGCAGATATATTCCACCATGGATCATAATGTATAACCATATCTGCACCTGTCAAATTTAAACCTGTTCCACCTGCTTTTAATGATATTAAGAATACCTTTATGTTATCATTTTGATTAAATTCATCTACTAATTTTATTCTTTCTGGTACTTTTGTTTGACCTGTTAATTTAAAATATTCTATTCCTTCTTTTTTTAGCTCTTGTTCTAAAATATTAAACATTGATGTATAACCAGAAAAAAGAAGTATTTTATGTCCACCCTCTATTGCATCTTTTGTAATTTGCATACATTGATTAAGTTTACTACTTTCACCTTCATAATTTTCTATAAATAAACTAGGATGACAACAAATTTGTCTTAATCTCATTAGTAGAGCAAGTATTTTCATTTGACTTGCTTGAAATCCTCTATTTTTTATTTCTACCTGAACTTCTTGTTTTGCCTGTGCTAAATAAGACATATATATGTCTAATTGTTCTTGTTGCATTTCATTATTTAATACAGTAATTGTTTTATCTGGTAATTCTGTTAATACATCTTTTTTTATTCTTCTTAAAATAAATGGTGATATTAATTTTTTTAGTCTGTTTGTTAAAAATACATCATTTTCTTTTATAATTGGTAATTCATAAATTTGCTTAAATTTTCTGTAACTAAATAGATATCCTGGCATAATAAAATCAAAGATAGACCATAATTCTGACAAAGAGTTTTCTATTGGTGTTCCTGTTAATGCAAATCTTGTCTTAGCATTTATTTCTTTTATTGCTTTGGAATTTTGAGTATTATTATTCTTTATATATTGAGCCTCATCTGCAATTATATATTGAAACCTAATATTTTTCTCTTTGTATAAGTCTATATCTCTTTTTAATAAATCGTATGAAGTAATAATAACATCATAGTTATTTATTTCATTTATTTGTTTTTCTCTGTCTTCTATATTTCCGTGTATAACTTGTACTTTAAGATTGCTTGCAAATTTACTAATTTCTGATTGCCAGTTTAATGTAAGAGAACTTGGCGTTACTACAATAGTTGGTTTTGTATCTTTATTCTTTTCCTTATAATCTAATATAAGTGCAAGTAATTGCACTGTTTTACCAAGTCCCATATCATCCGCTAAAATTCCTCCTAAGTTATATTCATCTAAACTCTTAAGCCATTTAAACCCTATTTTTTGATATAATCTTAAATTAGCATTTAATGATTTTGGAACTTGAATATCCTCATCTAATTCATCGATATCTATGTCTTTTATAATTTTCTTATATTGCTCATCTTTATTTACATTAACATTTTTTAAATTTTCTAATAACTTATCTAAGTATAATGACCTATATATAGGCAATTTTAAAGTACCCTTCTCAAGTTCTTTATAATCAATATCTAAACTTTGTGTAATATTGTTCATAAATTCCAAATCTTCATTATTTTCTAACTCTAAAAAGCTACCATCTTTTAATCTATAGAATTTCTTTTTCAACTTATATTTATTTAGTATATTAACTAATTCGTCTGGGTCAAAATCAAGTTTAGTTAAATCTACATTTAATAAGTTATTTTCTACTCTTACTCCCAAAGAAACTATTTTAGGTCCTTTAACCTCTTTTTGTTTAAAGTTTTCTGTAACTAGAACCTCAAATCTCTGCATATATATTTCAATATCATTTGTTAAAAAATTGTATATCAAATCATCATTTACTAGAACAAGTCTTGCATTTGCACTATCAAGCATAAATCCTGTTTTTCTAAACATTTCTAGGTCTTCAGATTCTTTTAAAACATCTCTAGGAATTTGTATATTATTTTCTATAAGTGGATTAAATGAATATTCTCCATATATAAATTTTATATCTGCTGTAATGAAATTATTTTTATCATAATCTAAATATACTTTTACATATAATTCCTTTGGAACATATTTTTCTATTTCTTCTTCACTTAATTTATCTAAATCTATATATTTTTTAGTTGTTGGATATACTATAGAAAATAAATTATTTAATTCTTCTTTAAAGAAATCTATTTCTCCAGTAAAGTTTTTTCTATATATGTCTAATATCTGTAATATATCTTTTTCTCTTCTTTTATCACATTTATATATTTTATTGCCTATATAAAAGTATATATAATCCTTGCCTTGAAAAATATCATATGAGTATATATCTATATTGGGTTTAAGAATGTATTCATCTTCATTTTTCTCTTGCAAAATAAACTTAATATCTGGTTCATTATCAACAAATAATATTTCATGTTCCTCATTTTGATTTTGCATAACTATATATCTATTTTTTAATATACTAAATAGTTCATCCATTCCAGTATTAGAAAGTAAAATATAGCTATCACTTAAAGCTCTTGCATAATATCCATAATTGTTAGATGATTCATTTGCATATTTAATTATTTCACCATACTTTATTATAAAATTTAAAATCTCAATATCTTCTTTTGCAAAAGCCTCTTTTATGTGCTTAAATTCTAAGTTTGCTCCATACTTAAAAACTTCCTCTTTCATCATTCTATCGAAAAAATCTGGCAAACTTTTAATTTTATATAAATTTTTATTACCTATTTTAAACTCGACCTTAATATTTTTATTTTGCTCATTGTAGATTAATTTGGGATATATTTTTATATTTCCATCATTTAGTATTAATTCCTCTGTTTTCTCTTTTTCTAAATCTTCTATATCTAAATAAAATTGATTTATTAATTGTTTAAATACTCTGTGATTATTTTTAAATTTAGAGTTCACTTTTTTATTTCTCATTTTATTTTCTTCATACATATTGTTTAATATGTATTTATTATTATTCGAAAATTCACTCATAGTAGCAATAATGTGCTTGCATGCAGAGTAACTATCTTCATATTCTGCACATGTACATCTTAAATCTTCTATCTCATTTTTTATTACTTTTATATATACATCATATACATTTTGATTTCCAGCAACATTTGATGAAATCTCAAAATTTGAACAATTATCATATATTACCTTTGTAATATTTACCTTTTTATCTTCTACAATTTTTTTAGCTTTAGTTATTTTTTCTTCCCCTGATTCGCTATACAAATCTTTTAATAACATTTCATCTACAATCATTTTATTCTCCTAGAACCCAAAAATTAATTATTTAATTATACTATGCATTTTTAATTTTTACAAGTGATAAAAAAGAGAAGTATAATATTTAAATAGAGAATATAGTAATAAATATAAGTACTATATTCTCTATTATAATTTGTTTTTATTTCTGTAATCTTGTTTAAATTTGTAACTATGTAAAAATCCATTTATAAGTTTATAATTACTATTTAATAAGTGATTTTAAATTAACTCTTAAAACTCTATATTTATAAATGTTTTTTAAATATATATTTAAATATTAAAATAAATTTTAATATTAACATATAATCACTTTATACTATTTTTATACTTCTTCCACTATTGCTTCTTCAAACCCTATAAACATTACAACATACTTTTTTAAATTCTCTCTTTGTAATAATCTTTTATCTTCTAAATATCTTGCAAGTTGTTCCTTCCCTTGGCTTAATAATTTTTCTTTATTCTCTTCTTTTGCTTTTTCTTTGCTCATATATTTTAGCTCTATTACTGCCTCATATTTTGAATAACTTACTGATGTTTTTTCTATAAATATATCCGCAAATCCTTGCCCTGCTGGATATTCTCCATATACTATAAATTGATTACTTAACGATAAAAACATTGCAAATGTATGTTTTAGCATTTTTTCACTAAAGTTTTCCTTATCTCGTGTACTACAATATTTTAAGAATTCTTGCACTATATTTACTACTTTTTGTATACTTCCTGTTTTTGATAATTCTTTTATTCCTTCTTCTATTTCTTTTGTTTCTATTTTATAGTTTTCTTGCTCTTTTAGCCAGTTTAACATATATTCTGAATATATGTTTTCTGTTATGTGGTTTGGTATTCTAAATAGTGTTTTTACTCCTGGCTCTTTTATTGTTAAATATCCTAAGTGGAATAACATTGTTATTAAATCATCTGTACTATAATTATTATCTAACACTACGGATTTAAGACTTCCCTCTACTTCATTTTCAAAAACTAGTTTTTTTACTATTGGATAGTTAATTTCTCTGTTTACTAACTCTACCGTTCTTCTTATTTTATCTCCACTTGTATTCATATTTACGTCTAAAATTTGCTCTGGCGCATTATGGTCTCGTATATATTCCTTTAAATAATATAATACTAGTGTCGAATTAAACGTTTTTTCTTCACTTTTCTTCGAAAATCTATATCCATCATAATTTGCTTCTAAATCTTTATGTACTTTTTCTGCATCTTCTGCTGGAACTAACTCTTTAACTATTTCTTTTACTTCTTCATGTGTAAAACCTATCATTGATGTAAATTCTGCATCTGTTGATAGATTTGTTGCTATATTAAATCCACTTGTTAAATTATCTAGGGTTACTGGCATTACTCCTGTTGCAAAAAATCTTCCAACTACTCCTTCTTCAAACTTTTGCTTTATTACTTCGTAAAATGATTTTACATATCCATTCTTTTGCACTAAATCTAAGAAGTCTTGTCCATTTCCTTTTAATATTGCATTTGTAAAGTTATCGTATTCATCTATTATTATGTATAATTTATGTGGTAAATTTAGTTTTTTAAATTTTACTATCAAATTCTCTAGCACTTCTGCTGCTGTAGAACCTTCATTTTCTATATTTAAATTATATCTATTTATAAATGACTCTATTGCTATTCTTACCTTTTTATAAAATTGATCTTTTCCCTCTTCTATTATATTACCTTCTGATATTGTCATTCCTGAAAAGTTTAAATTTAGTACATAATAATTGTTTTTATTTTGTGTTGGGTGATCATATATATATAATCCTTTAAATAATTTTTCGAATTTGTCGGCTGTATCTACAGAATAGTAATATGTTAGCATACTTGTAAATAAGCTTTTTCCGAATCTTCGTGGTCTTAAATATATTGTTTTTTCTCTATCTATATCTTCTTCCAATTTTTCTATATACATTGTCTTGTCTACATATATTGCATTTTTTATTCTTATATCCTCAAAATTTGCTGCTCCATATGGAATTTTCCTCATTTAATCACGCTCCTTTGCTTTTTTACATTGTACTCTATTCTATACAAATTTTCAACAAGAAAATGATATTGTCGGCATGTAGGTTTGTCAAACATATGTCACACTTATTTGATA
>JAGATI010000116.1 GCA_017621295.1 Clostridia bacterium
CAAAAAACAAAAAAGTAAAAAAATCACGCATTTTTTGTTTGATACATTAAAGCCCGTAACATAGTATTTAACTATGTTACAGGCTTTCTGCTCTTTCAAAAGTGTCAAACTTGAGATCTCAAATCACAAGGATTACCTTGCATAAATGTTTCTGTATGTATTATAACATTAAAAAACTTAAAAAAGCAAGGTATTTCCTAAAATTTTAGGATGGAAGTACATTAAAGAAATTACAAAAAGAGAAATTTACGAATATACCTATAACTAAAGTAAAAAGAGAAGATGTAATTAAGTATTTAGAAAGTCTAAAACTATATTCTAAAAGCACAATAAAACAAACCTATGAACTAATATGTATGGCATTTGGACAAGCAACTTATGAAAATATAATAACAGATAACTTTATGACAGGTTGGAAAAGAGTTGAAAAACCAAAAAGTGAATATAAGAGCCATCATAGAAAGTCTTTAACTATTGAAGAACAAAAGAAATTAGTAGACTATCTAAATTCTGTAAGCTATAAAAAATGCCCTAATAAATATTTATTTTTATTGTTATTAACTACAGGAATGAGAATAGGAGAAGCATTAGTTTTAGATTATGAAAAAGATATTGATTTAACAAATGAAAAAATCTATATAAGAAAAACTCAAACGAAAAACATTAGTGGCAAAGTAATAATTGGAGAAACTGCTAAAACTGAAAATGGAGAAAGAACTCTAACTATGACAAATATAAGTAAACAAATAATTGAATATAAGAAAAAAAACGGAAAAGATTATTCTAATGATAGAAAAATACAAGAACTGCTAAAAGATGAAGGATTGTTTTCTAAAATTTCAAAAGAAAAAGCGTATCAAATATTAAGTATGTTAGAGATAAAAAATGTAGATGAAATATATAAAAGGTTGAAAGCTAAATAGTAATCTTACTATTTCTCTACCCTATTAGGAGTATCAATCATAAAATCAAAAATGATAAAAAACATATTAAACACTTAAGATAGTATGTGATTTTAAATAAGATGTAAATAGTAATATTTTTTATCATTTTTAAATCTTAACTAAGTAACAATAAAATTAATGAAATAAAGAGATATTGGTCTTTTACTCCTTCATTATATAAAAAGAAAATCAAACAGATTAGTAAAATATCATCAAAGAATAGTTTAATTCCGAAAATTTCAAAACATTCTATAGACTCTTCTTCACAGTTTTTTTCGCATTTTGAATCAATTTTGTTATGTGTAATATTTTCTTTTTGTTTTATAATTTCTTTAGTAGGAGATTTGTGTACTTGTTCGTAATAGTTTGGATATCTATAATTATAATTTGAATATCTTCTTGACGGTGAGTAAAAATAAGGATAATTATATGCCATTTTTTGTATCACCACCTAAAGGATTAATAACTTCAAATACTTTACTCATATTAAATAGTTTTATATATTGGTCTACCTTTTCTTGTCTACTATTTTTTAAATAAGGTTTTAAAGATAAAAGTAAGTTTGCTCTAGGGTCGTCTTTATTGTTTTTCATAGAATCCATTATTTGTTTCATTTTTAAAATCATACCTATGTCAATATCTGGAGTGGATTTTTCGTTAAAATTAGAATTATTGCTTCTGGAATCTGAAGATATATCATCATCGTATTGATTATTACTTGAGCAATTGTTGTTGTGAGTATTGCTGTTATTATTGCTATTATTATGATTGTTGTTATTAGAAGCAATATTGCTAATGATATTTTTTATATCTTCAGGCATTTCTTTGCCATTAAGCATACTACTTAAATTTTTTATCATATCGGACATATCTTCATTCACATTATCACCTACTTACTATTTTTTGTTATTTGATTAATTATTTTATCTTTGTCTTTTGAATTTAATACTTGACTTGCTTTTGCCAAACCTTCTTCTAGCTGTTTTTTATCCATCTTTGAAAGCATATTCATAAGGCTAGATATATCAATATTGTTTGAATTATTATTCACAACTTATCACCTCTATATAATATATTCTATATTTATATTAGTATGTTATAATAGTATATTTTAGTTATATAAAAAGTGTGAATGTACTAGGTGGTATTTTTTATAAGAAGATTATTAGATATAGGCTGTTATAGTGTTATTAGATAAGGGATATTTTGGAATATTCATATAATGTTAAAGTATTATTCTATAGTGTTGTGGAGTTACAGGATAATTGGTGCTTTAAAATATTATATTTTATTATTGATTTTAATATAATAATATATTAAAATGTTTGTGTAAAAATAAAACAAAAGAAACAGGAGGAAAACAAATGAATAAAAATAAGATAATTATTGTAAGTGTTATTATATTGCTTATTATAGCAATTATAGGAATACTATTTGTAGTATTTAAAGGTGAAAAAAATGAGGAAAAACAACAAGTAATACAAACAAAGCAAGAAGAGCAAATAAAAAATGTAGATACATATATTGGAGAACTAAGTGATGGTACAAAAATAAATACAAATGCTAAAATGAATACACCAAGTAATTTAGGAAATTTAAGCATAGACAATATAAGACTTACATTAAAAAATGGTATTACAACATTTAGAGCTAATGTTACTAATAAAGGTGAAAGTGCTACTAAATTAAAAAAAGTCAAATTAAGTCTAACAGATAAAGACGGAAAAGAACTTGTAAAAGCAAACGGAATAATACAAGAAATTAAAGAAGGAGAAGCAAAAGAAATTGCAATTTCAATTACTTCAGATTATATTAATGCTTGCGGATATAAATTAATAGAAGATGAATAGTAAAAAAGTATTTGCATATAATACAAATCACATTGAAGGAAGTACATTAACAGAAGACCAAACAAGATATATTTTTTTGATATTTGAAATTACTTGGCTTTTACAAATAATTGTTTTAAGATATATGCAAAATTTACAGAAATTGGAAGCATTGTTATGAGTAAAGAACAAAAAATTGAAGTAAGGAGTGGTGTAAAAGAATGAAAGTTATTTTTTTAGATATTGATGGAGTTTTACAACCACTTAAAAGTATTAGTTCATTTGGTATAGATATAGAAAAAACATCTGTAAGTTATTCAAACTATGAGGCAGTAATAGAGCTAAAATATATAAGCAAAGAAAAAGCAAAAGAAGAATTAAAACTAACAGGTAAAGAAAAAGAAGGATTAGAACAAATAAGTAAAGAAGAAGTAAAAGCGATAAATAAAGAAAAGCTAATTAGTCAAGCAAAACAGCAACTTGCAAGATATTTAGAAGATAAAAGATTATCACAAAGAGAAAACTTGAAAAAGTATATTGTAATGTTTATAGGATTTGAAGAAGCAATAGTTCAAGAAATATAAAAGAATAAGAGAATGTGCCATTAGGGACGTAGATTTTTGAAACACTTTTAAAAATCTACGTCCCTTAAAAAATGGATATCTGATTTTTTGTGAAGCTACATTACATTTTAATAAATCTACATAACACATATTCAAAAAAATAAAAGCACATATTCAAAAAAATTAAAGCAAATATTGTATTTTTAGCTAATTTACGATAAAATAAAAAACATAATTTGCGTTATAAATAATAAATATAAAATAAATAATAAAAATATATCACAAGTTGTAAAAAACTTTTTAGATTCTATGTATTAAAAGCGACAAATATTTAATAATTTATGTATTAAAATTACCATAGAATTTTAGAAGTATGGGGTGGTAAGGATGTTTCAAAATATAACAAAGGACTTTGAAGAAATACAGAGTCAAGAAAATGAGGAAGTTAAATTAGATAAAAAAGATAATATTAAAAGAGTATTGTATAAAATTCTTGCAAAAGAAAATGTAGTTTTATATATAATATGTTTTTTAATATCAATGGTTAACTTTAGATTAGACTCTAATATTAATTTATCTGTATTTGGACTTGCAATACTTGCAGCAGCAATGAGTAATGGAATTCCAATAGGTATTATATATATAACATGTGGAGCTCGGAACATATGTAGGTTCTGGATTAGAAGGTTTGCTTGCATACATATTTTCTAGTTTAGTACTATTTGCAAGTATTTATATTATAAGACCAAAACTTGTAGATGAGACAAATGAAAAAAGAAGAATTGGAGCACATCTTTTCCTTTCAAGTTTAGCAGTTTCACTAGTGCCATTATTTTTTAATACATTTTTATTATATGATTTTTTAATTTCAATTATGATTAGTATTGCAATATATATTTTCTATAAAATATTTTCTAATTCAATTACTGTAATAAAAGATTATATGAATAAAAAAGTTTATTCGATAGAAGAGGTAATTGGTGCAAGTTTACTAGTTTCTATAGCAGTACTTGCGTTAGAACCAATATACATTTTCGGATTTTCATTAAAAAATATTTGTAGTATATTACTTGTACTAATTTTAGGATGGAAACATGGAATATTAGTAGGCGGAGGAGCAGGAATTACAATTGGAGTTGTTTTAGGAATAATAAGTGATGGAGAACCAATTATGGTAGCATCATATGCAATTGCAGGAATGGTAGCAGGATTATTTAATAAATTTGGAAGGCCTCGGAGTAATTGCAGGATTTATTCTTGGTAATGTTTTATTAACATATGTTGCAAATGGAAATGTAGTACCAATAATTTTATTTAGGGAAATACTAATTGCATCAATTGCACTACTTGCAATTCCTAAAAATGTTGGAATTGAAATTGGAGATTTATTTGGAAAAGATAAATTATTACCAGAAACAACTGGAAGAAGTTTAGAGGAGAATAAAGAAACAATATATAAATTAAATAGTATTTCAGAAACAATATCAGAAATGGCTAAAAGCTACAAAGAAGCAGCTGCCACTATTGTAGATGATGAAGAATTAGAAAAGCAAGAAGAATATAACAAAAAAATATTTATAAATGAGCTTAAAAATAGTTTAGAAGGACAAGAAGAAAATATTCTATATGATGATATATATGAAAATGACGAAATTCAAAAAGATATTTATAAATGTCTATTAGAAAAAGAGCTTATAACAAAAAAAGATTTATTAAATATTTTTGCAATGCATAATAATTATATAGTTGGCTCTAATGAAGATAATAACAATGAACTTTTAGAAAAAGAGTTAAGCAAAATAATAAAATCAATAAATTATTCTTATCGTATAAGTAATTTAAATTTTATATGGAAGAAAAAAATAGATGAAAGTAAAAAAAATGTATCTACACAATTAGAAGGAGTATCAGAGGTCATTTCTAATTTAGCAGAAGAGATATCTCCAAATAAAAAAGAAGCATTTGTAGAAGAAAAAGAAAAAATAAAAATATTTTTAAAACAAAAAGAAGTAGATATAAAAGATATTAATATAAAGCAAGAAAAAACAGGAAGATATAATGTTACATTATACACAGGAATTTGTGAAAATGTGGATGGAACAGAGTGTAATTCAAAAAAAATTGCACAAATTTTATCTAAAGTTTTAAATCAAGATATGGTATTACAAAAACAAGAATGTGGTTTAAGAATAAATAAGCAAGACTGTATGTTTACATATATTTCGAAAGATAAATATAGTTTGCAAGTAGGTGTTGCAAAAGCAAAAAAGAAAAATTCACCTGTTTCTGGTGATACAAGTATTCAAACAAAATTAGATGATGGAAAATATCTTCTTGCCATAAGTGATGGAATGGGATCTGGTCCAGAAGCAAGAAAAAGTAGTAAAATAGCAATAAAAATGTTAGAAAGACTACTAACATCAGGATTTCAAAGAGATACATCAATAAAACTAATAAATTCGACATTATCTGCAAATAATGAAGAAGATATGTATGCAACATTAGATATAGAAATATTAGATTTATATTCTGGAAATATAGAATTTATAAAAAATGGAGCATGTCCTACATATATAAAAAGAGAAAATGAGGTTCAAATACTAAAATCGGAATCTTTACCAACAGGAATAATAGAAGATATCGACTTAGAAGCATACGATAAAGACATGCAAGATGGAGATATTATTGTTATGTGCAGTGATGGTATATTAGATTCTAATAAAGAATACTTAAATAAAGAATTGTGGCTTAAATATTTGTTAGAAGATATACGGAACAGATGATGTTCAAAAAATTGCAGATATAATTGTTAATGAAGCAAGAGATAATGATTATGGAAATGAGAAAGATGATATGACTGTAATTGTTGCTAAAGTGAAGAAATGAAAATTTGAAAATCCTGTTTACTTTATCTATTATTTGTCGTCTTGTTTCTGATGGTACTTTTCATTAATTTCCAAAACACATATAAAATTAGTCCGTAGCCTGTGTATTTATATATAA
>JAGATI010000117.1 GCA_017621295.1 Clostridia bacterium
ACGAACCTCCAATAAATCCTTGTTTTGTATATACAAACTAACCGCTTCTGGCATTCCTCCTATATAATAATATAGTTTTAAATATTCTTTTAATTTTGTACTAAATACATTAATCATTTCAAAGTCATTGTTTTTTAATAACTGTAATAACTCAGTTTCTCCTAAAGCTTCTATAAATTCAAAAAAATTTAATGGTGCTAAATCTAAAAAATCTACTTTTCCAACTGGAAATGAAGTTCCTTCATGTATTGCAACTCCCAAAAGCGAACCAGCTGATATTATATGATACTCCCTTGCGTTTTCACAGAAATATTTTAATGCTTTTAATGCTTTAGGTGTTTCTTGAATTTCATCTAAAATTATTAGTGTATCTTCTGGTTCTATATTAACACCAGATTCTATTTTTAATCCTTGAATTATTCTATCTAAATCGAAATTTTCTTCGAACAATTTGTTCATTCTTGTGTTATCATCAAAATTTATATATGCACATTTTTTATAATATTGTTTGCCAAATTCTTTCATTAACCAAGTTTTGCCAACTTGTCTTGCACCTCTAATTATTAAAGGTTTTCTATTTGAAGATTCTTTCCACTTTTTTAGTTCATCATTTTATTTCTATACATGTAATCACTCTCCTAATGATATTTATATATATATAATATCATTTATTTGCACAAAAATCAAACGACTTTTTCAGACTTTCTCCACATTTTCCAAATCACTTTTTAATATTATTCCACATTTATGCAATGACTTTTTGTGTTTATTCGCACTTTTTCTAAATCACTTTTAAAAATGCTTTATTACGACTGCACTATGTAAAGTACTTTTCAGGGTTTTCAATGATTACTACTATAGACTCTGGATAACTCAAATTATTGAGTTACTTAAAATAGGTTACTTAAACTTCGAAATTACGTAAATTCTTAAGTTCCTTGTGGCTCCAAACCTTATTTATGCCATATACTATATAAAATGGCAAAATCATCTGACAGATAGTCATAACTATTGAAAAGGCTCTTCCTGTAATTCTATATAAAATGGTAATAGGACTTGCTGGAAAATCTTTTGATATAAACATTAAATTACTATCAAATATACAATTTATAATATATGCAATTATACAAATTAACAAAATTAATCCTGCATAATATAAAATGTCTTTTTTCTCGATTTTTATATATTTATATTTATTTATAATCACACCTAAATATATCATAGCTCCATGATATACAAAACTCTGCACACTTATATAATGAAATATTGGATATGTTAATAATGATGTTGTTGGAAATATGATAAAAACTATTCCAGCAACTATTCCACCAGTTGCTAAAAATACATCTCCCACTCTTTTTATAAATTTATTTTTTACAGAGCTAAATATACCAGCATATAACAAAATACTACAATAATATAATGGTACATAAGTATTAATATTATTTCCATTTCCTATTTTCAGATTAAATATTATTTTTATTATTTCTAATATCCAAACTAATATAGTTGTTTTCATTATTATTACTTTTACATCATTTTTTTCTTTTATCTTTGTACACTTAATAGCTATACAAATTCCAATTATAGTTGATATTATTAGTGAAAAGTGACCAAAACTAAATAGTCCGCATTCTTTATATGTTCCTGGTTTTGCAAATATCATATTTTATTATTCTCACTTTCTTTTTTATAATTATATATTAATAAACCACTAAATATTATAAATATACATATAGAAAGTACCCCGAGATACTCTAAAATTCATAAACATTAAACTATCTGTTCTAAGATTTTCTATTATAGCTCTAATAAATGAGTATATTACTAAATATGTATATGTAATTTGCCCTTTAAATTTCCTTTTTCTTTGTAATATCATTAAAACTATAAATATTATTAATGTTCCTATTGATTCATAAAGAAATGTAGGATGTACTTCTATATAATTTCCATTTTCTATTATTCCCATTCTAAATAACGATTTAGTAACTTCTCCATGTGCTTCTACATTAAAAAAGTTGCCCCATCTTCCTATACACTGCCCTAAAGCAAGACAAGGTGCCACATAATCTAACACATCTAAAGTGGATATTTTTTTCTTTTTGCAATATATTAATATTGTAATTATTGCTCCTATTATTCCTCCATATATTGCAAGCCCTCCATCTCTAATATTAAATATTGCAAGTGGATTTTGCCAATATAAATTTATACTAAATATTACATAATATAGTCTTGCACATATTATAGATATTGGTAAAACACATATTAATAAATCTAATATATTATCAAATTTTATTCCAAACTTTCCTTCATTTTTTTTGCAAATCATTATTCCCAATATAATGGAAAATACTATTAAAAAAGCATACCAATAAATATTAATCCCAAACATATTAAACATGATTGGATTTATATTTAATTTTAAATTTAATAATGGAAATACTACTTCTTTCATTTATTTAATTTCTCCTTTTTCTTTAAATCATTTTTATATTATTAAAAATTGTAAATATATAGACTACATATTTTTTTGTTTTTTGTATTTAAAAAGGACAGTTCCAAATATACAAACACAACATTTATTCATTTGGAATTGTCCCTTTTAAGTATCTTTTGAAAATACTCCTTCATAAAATATAATTGTTATTTAATTAGACTTTTTAATTCTTCTATATTTTTCTTGTAGAAATTTATCGCATCTTCATATGGCTTGCTACTTTCTAAGTCTACATCTACCATTTTTAATAAATCTATTGACTTTTTTGTTTTTCCTTGTTTTAACATTTCTTTATATTTTTCTACATATCCTGCTTCTTTACTTAAAATCTTACTTGCTATAGCAATTGCAGCTGATATTCCAGTTGCATATTTATATACATAGAAACAACTGTAGAAATGCGGTATTCTTGCCCATTCATATTTAATATTTTCATCTACTTCTATAGAACTTCCAAAATATTTTTTGTTTAAATCATAATGAATATTATTTAAGTCTTCTGCTGATAGCATTTGTCCTTCTTCTATTTTCTCATGTACTATTTTTTCGAATTCTGCAAACATTGCTTGTCTAAATAATGTTGCTCTTATCATTTCTAACATTTCATATATTAAACTTGCTTTTTTTACCTTATCTGTTTCATTTTTTATTTGATAACTACTTAACAATATTTCATTAACAGTTGATGCTACTTCTGCTACCATTATTGTATAACTTGCATCTAATACATTTTGATTATTATCTGAGTAGTATGAATGTATTGCATGACCAAGTTCGTGAGCAATAGTACTTGTATCTCTTTTATCTCCTATAAAATTAGTTAAAACAAATGGATGCAGACCATATATTCCCATACTATATGCTCCGAGCTCTTTTGTTTTCTTTTTCGTATACATCTATCCATCTATTATCAAAAGCTTCATTTAGTAATTTAATATAATCTTGTCCAAGTATCGATAAAGCATTTAATACTTCTTCTTTTGCTTGTTCAAAAGTTATTGTTTCTGGCTTTAATTCTAATGGATTACAATATATATCATACATATTAATTGAATCTAATTTTAATAATTCCTTTTTTAAACTTATAAATTCATGATTTACATTCATCATTTTACTTACAGTATTAATTAGAGTGTCATATACTTTAATACTTGCATCATCATGTATTACCGCCTTTTCTAATGATGATTTATAATTTCTTATTTTACTTGTTATAGTAGAATATTTTACTCTTGATATATATAATTCTGTAATTGTATTTATATATTTTTGATAGGTATTGTACATTAAATTAAAAGCATCTTTTCTTACATTTCTGTTTTTGCTTTTTAGAAAATTTGTATATGTAGCATCTGTAAGCTCTACTTCTTCTCCATTTTCATTTTTAATTTTTCCATATTTTAATTCCGCATTTGTAAATATATCGTATGTATTTTCAGAATTTGCAAAAATCTCAGAATAGTTTGATAATAAATTTTCTTCTTCTTTGCTTAATATATATTTTTTCTTTTCTAGTATTTCTTCAATGTCTCTTTTATATTTGTTTAACTCCTTCTTTTCGTTAAAAAAGCTCCCGAATTTTTGCTTCATCTTGGTTTATTATTTCTGGAGTAATGTATGAGACTGCTATGCTAAAATCTGATTCTATTTTTTCTACTAATTTAAATAGTTTTATTGAGTCTTGATTTGCCATATCTAAATGGTATTTTAGCATTCCATATGGATATATTTTTTCGAATATTTCTTCTGCTTTTTCGTATAAACAATATAAGTTGTATAAATTTTCTGCTGAGTCGCATAGCTTTCCTTGAAATTCTTTTATTTTATCTAGAATTTTATATAATTCGTTCTTACTGTTATTAAAATCTTCTTCGTTTTTGAAAATTTGTGTTAAGTCCCAATTATATTTGTTATCCATAAATTTCTCCTTTGCTAAGTGTTCGTTTTGGATAATTATAGATGAACACTTTCTATAAATATATTTAGGTTTTTGGAGGTTTTGCCTATAAACCTTTTTTAAAATATCTAATGTAATACAATTTTTGCAATTCTATATTTACATTAATTTATTCTATTAATGTCTTTGTTTTAACTTTTCTATTATTAAATTTATATTAGGTTGTGTTGGTGTAAATTTTATACCCTTCTTTAGCATATGCATTATTTTTTTAGCCTTCTTTTCAATTTCAATTGCTGAATGCTCACTTGTTACCTTTAAATGATTATGAGCTATTGTATACTCTCTTTCTATATACTCTTTAGTAATTGGAAACATATCTTGTATCAAGAAAACACTTTCCTTTCCATTATCTAATTTAATTATATGTATAATGTCACATGGCATTTTGTTTTCAATTTTTTTATTCATTATTTGTCTATATTTCTCTATTCTGCTACTTAAAGGAATCATCCAATATACACCTGTTTCTTCTTCCTTATAACAGTAATAATGTGGTCTATTAGCTTCTTTGTTTCCTTTTAAATATGGATCGTTCATTTCTTTAAAGAATTTATCTTTTACTATATAAAATCCTCTTTCTATCAACTTATATCTTACTTCCTTTTTTATAAAAATTAATGGTTCTCCATCATCTAGTGGTGAAGAACCATACTTTCAACCCAACCATTTGTATACCGCATATTGGTCAGCGGAAAACTTTCAACCCGACCATTTATATACCACATATCGGTCAGTGGTAAACTTTTAATTTTAATATTAATAGTTAGCTATTAATATTATTTTTATTATATGCATTTTTCAAAATAAAATTTACTTTTATCTTGTTTCTATTTATAGTTTATCATATAAATAATAGAATCTCAAGTATTTTCCTTAAATATCAAATAAATTTAAAGATTGATATATCAAGACCTTCTATCCTACTTTGGTGATGGAATTGCATTTATACTTCTTTAAAATCCTCTTGAGCTTCCGCCTCCTCCTGATGAACCTCCTCCACCAGAAAAGCCTCCTCCAGAACCACCATGGAAACCTCCTCCACCTCCGAAAGAATATCCATCCGGTTTGATGATAAAATATATCCTCCTACGTTTCCAATTAATCCCATTATTATATTAATAATTATTAAGGAAACTGATTTAGTAATTATATATGTTATTATACCTAGCACTAATGCATATATTATAATTAATATTGTTGTTTTAAATTTTTTAGCTCTATGTTTATTTATAGCAGAAATAACATATCCAAACATAACACTAACATACAATACAGAAAAATTAATATTTTCACTACTTGTATTATTTTCTAATTTTATAGCTTGTTCTTGCTTTATATCTACATTATATTCGTTTGCAATTATGTTTAAAAAAGCACTAAATCCATTTTTTATACCTTCATTCCAATTGTTATTTTTTAAATATGGTATTATATATTCATCTTGAATTCTACCAGTTTTGGCATCTGGCAAAACACCTTCTAAACCATATCCTACTTCTACTCTAAACTTTCTTTCTTCTAAAGCTAAAAGTAAAAGTAGTCCATTATTTTTATTTTTGTCTCCAATTCCAAACTCTCTAAAAACTCGAGTAGAATATTCCTCTAAGGACTGTCCTTCTAAAGAAGGAATAGTAACTACTACAATTTGAGCACCGAGTTTTACTGTTTAAACTTTGATTTGCATTCATGATATAACTTTTTGTTTCTTCATTTAATAATCCTGCATAATCATTAACATAGAAATCGCTTGTAGGCTTAACTACGGCTTTTACACAGCCTCCACAAAGAATAATAAAACTTATCATTAAAAAAATTATCTTTTTCAATACTTTTTTATTCAAAGTTAACACTTGGAACCTCCCTACTTGATTCTTTTGCTTCAAAGTATTGCTTTTGTTCAAATCCAAACATTCCAGCTAAAATATTTCCTGGGAATGTTTTTACTTTTAAATTATAATCTTTTACAGCATCATTATAGTCTTTTCTTGCTACTGCTATTCTATTTTCTGTTCCTGCTAATTCATCAGATAATTGTATAAAATTTTGAGAAGATTTTAAATCTGGATAATTTTCTACTACTACCATTAATGCATTTAAAGATGACGAAAGTTCATTGTTTGCATTTGATTTTTCTTCTACACTATTTGCATTCATTAATTTAGTTCTTGCATCTGTTATGCTATTTATTATTTCTGTTTCATGTGATGTATATCCTTTTACAGTACTTACTAAATTTGGAATTAAGTCTGCTCTTCTTTGTATCATTACATCTAGGTCAGAGAAACTTGTGTCTACCGCTTCTGATTTTGAAACTAATCCATTATAGCTTCCTATTAAAAATATAGCTATAATTACTACTATTGCAACTACGCTTATTAAAATAATACTTGATTTTTTCATATCATTTACCTCCATTTCATTTTGAAATAATTTTATCATATAAAGATAGTATATACAATAAAATTTATTTTAATTTCACAATTGTCATTATAGTAAAAGTTACTACTCCGTCTAAATAATTAAAATAGTAGAGTAGTAACCAGAGAAAAAAGCACAATCTTTTCAAATATATGAAAAAATTGCGCTCTTTTCTTAAAAAACGTTCTCCTATTATCACATTTTTATGTTAATCACAATATTTAAATTAAACTTTTCTAAATTTTTATAATTTTCTCCCATGGCATATCTTCTTTTCCAAAATGTCCATAGTTTGTTGTTTTACTATAAATTGGAGTTCTTAAATTTAATGTTTTTATAATTCCTGCTGGTGTTAAGTCAAAGTTTTCTTCAATCTTTTTTATTATCTCATTTTCTGGAATAGTATTTGTACCAAAAGTATCTACATAAATAGAAACAGGTTTTGCAACACCAATACTATATGCAATTTGAATTTCACATTTTTTTGAATATCCATTTGCTACAATATTTTTAGCAATATATCTTGCCATATATGCACCACTTCTGTCTACTTTAGTAGGATCTTTTCCTGAAAAAGCTCCTCCACCATGTCTTGCAAATCCACCATATGTATCCACTATAATCTTTCTACCTGTTAAACCAGTATCACCTAAAGGTCCTCCAATTACGAATCTACCTGTTGGATTAATAAAATATTTTGTATTATCATCTAATAGTTCATTTGGTACAATTACATTAATTATTTTTTCTTTAATTTCTTTTTTTAAATCTTCTAAAAGAACATTTTCTTCATGTTGAGTTGAGATAACTATTGTATCTATTCTTTTAGGAACTTCATCTTCATATTCAACCGTTACTTGAACTTTTCCATCTGGTCTTAATCCTTTTATTACTTCTAACTTTCTTACTTCAGTTAATCTTTTAGCAAGTTTATGTGCTAAATATATTGGCATTGGCATGAAATCCTTAGTTTCATCAGTTGCAAAGCCAAACATCATTCCTTGGTCTCCTGCACCTTCTGATTCTACTCCCTTATTTTCTTTTTCTTCTAACGACTTATCTACTCCAATTGCAATATCTGGCGATTGTTTAGAGATGTTTAGCCATACTTTGCAAGTTTTATAATCTATATCCGTATTTGCATTATCATATCCAATTTCTTTTATCGTTTGTCTTACTATTTTTTCAATATTAACTTCTTTCTTTGATGTAATTTCTCCAGTTACTACTACTTGTCCTTTTCCTGCAACAGTTTCACATGCTACTCTAGCTAAAGAATCCTCTTTTAAATATGCATCTAATATTTTATCTGATATTGTATCACATAATTTATCTGGATGTCCTTCTGTTACACTTTCTGATGTAAATAATCTTTTCATATATATTCCTCCTTTTTTTATCTGTTATCTATTTTATTTGCTAACTAATTTCCAAGTAAAACTTTTAGTATTTTGGCAAACCTTTCGTTTTATTTTGATAAAAAACAACAAAACCTTTGCAGTTTTTTATAGCAAAGGTTAATAATAAAAATAACTTTATGTTCTTATCATCAGCCAAAGCTAAATTATGCTTTGTCGGTATTAGCACCTTATTTCCTAAATAGGTTGCTGTGGAGTCATAAAGCCGATTCTCTCGTCCACTCTAGATAACATATATTGTTTTATATGATAATACTTTTTTGTTATTATGTCAATACATTTTTATGTAAATACATAATTTTATACATTATTTGTTACTGTTGATTCTTTTTTATGATAACTAGTGATATTCGGATATTTAAAGCTGACCCAAAACAATGCTTTATAAATTAAGATTGAATTGTAACAAAAATTATTAATTTCTATCTTATTAATTTATTTAGAAATACCATACATAATAATATACTTCTAATAATTATATTATTCTATTTTAATTTCATTTTCTCTTTTTTAAATTCTTCACTGTTTACTAATTTTATTTCTTCTTCTGTTAATTTTTCTACTCTATATATTTGATTATATGTATTTTTCTTTTCTTCACTTAATTCTTCTACTAGATCTTTATATTCTCTAGTAAAAGTTTTTCCATTTTGGAATATGTTCTCATATACAACTAGATTATTTAATGGTTCTTCTAATTTATCTCCTGAATATGTAACATTAGTTGCAATAATTTTATATATATTCTTTTCTAACAAGCTTTTTCCTTTAAAATGTTTACATAAATCTCCTACTTTAAATAAATTTTCTTCCATAAATTATTATTCCCTCCTTTTGCTAAATATTATCATATATTCTCTTTAGGGTCAATATATAGACAATTTTTTGATAATGCTGTTTAAAATTTTATTATATGTACACACTATTAACATTGGAGGTACATTATGGATTTACTTAAAATAGTAGCTTTATCTCTTGGCTCTGTAATCTTTCTTTTTATATTAACTAAATTAATGGGAAATAAAGAAATGTCGCAGCTTAGTATGTTTGATTATATTATTGGAATTACAATTGGTTCTATAGCAGCAGAAATGGCTACTGCTTTAGAAAGTGATTTTATGCAACCACTTGTAGCTATGGCTGTATATGCGGTTGTTGCTATTATCATATCTGTATTATCTTATAAATCTCTTAAATTTCGTAGAATATCTTCTGGAGATTCTTTAATTTTATTGGATAATGGAGAGATTTATCGTGATAATTTAAAAAAAGCAAAACTAGATTTAAATGAATTCTTAATGCAATGTAGAATTAATCGGATATTTTAATTTAAGTGATATTCAAACTGCAATTTTAGAATCTAATCGGTAAAATAAGTTTTCTTCCCAAATCTGAAACACGACCTGCTACGCCTTCAGATTTAAATATAACACCAGAGCAGTCAAAACTTGTTACTAATATTGTTTTAGATGGTCAAATTTTAAAAGAAAACTTAAGATATACTGGTAATGATGAATTATGGCTTCAAAAAGAATTAGTTTCACAAGGTTTTAATAGTGTAGATGATATATTTTTAGCAACTTGTGATAGTAAAAATAATTTGAGTATATATCCTAAAAAAAATTTTAATAATTCTCATGATATTTTTGAATAGTAACCTTTCTATATTCTATAACCAAATAATAGTGAACTAAATTTATATTCAACATCTAATTGATGTTTCCTATGGTCAAACCTTTAATAGTTTGTATATTAATTAGTATAAAAATAAACTAATTAATCCATCTTTACATTATTTAGTTTGTTTTTTAATTACTCTGCTTTCAGGAACACCTACAATTGTTACATTATTCTCTGTAGACTTTAAAACAACTGAACCTGCTCCTACTTTTACATTATCTCCTATCTTTATTGGTCCGAAGTATTTTAGATCCTGCACCAATCATTACATTATTTCCAACATCAGGATGTCTTTTGTATCTATCTTTTCCAGTTCCTCCCAGTGTCACCTGATGATAGATTGTACAATCATTTCCTATAGTTGCAGTTTCTCCAATTACAATTCCCATTCCATGATCTATAAAAAGTCTTCTTCCTATTGTAGCTCCTGGATGTATTTCTATCCCTGTAAAAAATCTTGCAAATTGAGATATAAGTCTTGCTATAAAGAAACGTTTATATTTATAGAAAAAATGTGCAATTCTATAAAATACTAGAACATGAAATCCAGGATATAAAATTATTATCTCTAATATATTTCTTGCTGCTGGGTCTTTTTCTTTAATATTTTTCGCATCTTCATATAATTCTTTTATAGTTTTTAACATCAGATTCACTCCTGGTATTTAATATTTTAAGTGTTTATATATCTTATGTTTATAATATATAATCTGATACTAAATGTTCATTTTTTACTGTTCAAAAATTTTATTCACACTTATTTAGATTGTCCCTTTTATTTTTATTATTATATGAAAACTTACTAGATGTTCTACGAACAAGAAGAGATCCGAAAAAAGAGATTGTCAGTTAAAATATATGATTATGAAACTGACAAAGCACATCCACTGGATAAGGAGAAGCAGTCTGAAGAATCTCTCTCTGATGAAAATCAATCTGAAGAGAATGATTCCGAAGAATAAAACACACGAGTGGGAGGAAACTATCAATCCTCCTGTTTTTATTATATTTAACAAACTATATAGTACATTAATTTTTATAATTTTTTTCATATATAATAAAAGTAGTATAGTATTTTACTTGAAATACCATACTACTTTTATTTTCATTTACTTAGCTATATTAGATAAATTTGTAATTTCTTTAATACTACTCTGTTCTCAATGCTTCTACAGGGTCTTTTTTACTTGCCATCTTTGATGGTATTAAACCTGCAATAATTGTAAGAATCATACTAATCATTACTAATATAACTGCACCACCTATTGGAAGACTAGCAATTCCAGATACATTTGCCACTAGCTTTATAATAGCATTTACTGGAATTGTTAATAAAGCTGTAATTCCAATTCCTAAAAGTCCTGAAGCCAAGCCTATTATAAATGTTTCTGCATTAAACACTCTAGATATATCTTTTTTAGAAGCTCCTATTGCTCTTAATATACCAATTTCTTTAGTTCTTTCTAAAACAGAAATGTATGTAATAATACCAATCATAATTGATGATACAATTAGTGATATTGCAACAAACGCAATTAATACATAACTAATCATATTAACAATTACGCTTACAGATTTCATCATCATACCAACCATATCTGTATAATTAATTACATTAGCTTCTTTTCCTTCATCTCTTTGTTTTTGATTGTATTTTTCAATTTCATCTGCAATTAATTCTTTTGCATCGAAATTTACTCCATAAATATTAATACCTGATGGTTTTTCTAAATTGACTACACCTAAAGTCTCTAAATTATCTTCATATGTAGCCTTTTGGTTTTTAGTAAAAGATTGCATTAACTTTGCCATTTCTTCACTTGATAAACTGCTCATATATGCTTTTTGTTCTTGTGTTAAATTTGAATAATCAAATTTTGCAATTTCATTTTCTTTAGGGAAATTTATTCCTGTAAATATATTTACTTCTGGTTTTTGTTTTTGCTCTTTTACAATTTCTTGTTCATTAATTTTATTAATTACATACTCTTTTAACTCTTTTGTATATCCTATAGCACCACTTACAGATGTAGCAACACTTTCTTCATTTGGTTTTATTATACAAGATATTTTTATGTTTTCTGCATCTGCAATTTTCTTTTTCATATATTCTTCGTCATCACTTTTATCAACCCACATGTTATTTGATTTTTCATAATAATCTGTGTTTAATAC
>JAGATI010000118.1 GCA_017621295.1 Clostridia bacterium
CCAGCAAAGAACGGAATTTTAATATATAAATCCCCCTGCACGGACTAAACTTATCGTTAACTTAGAATTTAACACAATCTAATAACAAAAGCTAAAGGAAGGAATTTTATGAATAATAAATATATTAATGATGCCCTAATCGGAAACGGAAAAATGCTAGCAAGCTTTTCAAAACAAGGCGAACTACTAAGACTAACATATCCCACAATAGACTATAAACAAAACATAGACTTTTTTCATGTAGGAATAAAAATAAACGACTCAGCTATTATATATTTACACAATGATATAAACAACCACTACGAACAAAGTTATATAGAAAATACAAACATTTTAACCACTAATATACAAAACACATATTTCAATTTAAACATTAAACAAATTGATTTTATCACAATAAAAAAAGATATTCTAATAAAACAATATATATTTAAAAATAATAATACCATAGACATGGATATAAATTTCTTAATACATTCTGGGTTTATAAGTAGTACCAATAACCAAGTATCAGCAAGAATCTTCAATGATGCTTTATTACAATATGACTACGAAAATACTTTCGCCATTTTTTCAAATAAAATAATATCTACTAACCAATTACACAATAGCAAAGATAATATCAGAAGTGGCGAAATTTACGGAAAAGATTATATAGGAATGACAAAAGACTCAAGTATTTCATATAATTTAGGAACCCTAAAACCAGGAGAAGAAAAGAAATTTTGCATATATATTTATGCAAAAGAAAATAATAAATCAAACTCATTTGAGGATATAGCAAATGAAATAGACAAATCAAAAAAAATAGATATAGAAAAAGAATATAACAATGTAAAAAAATATTGGGAAAAATACATAGAAAAATATTATTCTCTAAAAAGAAAAGACTATAATGAAAAAATATACAAAATATATAAAAGAACAATTTTACTTTTCCCACTCCTTACAAATAAAGAAACCGGCGGAATTATCGCTGGAATGGAAATAGACGAAAAAAAAGAAATGTGTGGTGGATATCGGATATTGTTGGACAAGAGATGCAGAGTTTATAGTAAAAGCAATAGACTTATTAGGTATGCATACACAAGCAGAGAAATTTTATAATACATTTTGCAAAAAAACACAAAGTAAAAATGGAATGTGGGAACAACGCTTTTATACAAATGGTACTTTAGCACCATGCTGGGGATATCAAATAGATGAAACAGCAAGTGTTATATATGGTATATATGAACATTATAAAATCACAAAAGAAGAAAAGTTTTTAAAAGATAACCTAAAAATGTGCGAAAAAGCTTTATCATTTTTAATAAAATACATTAAGAATTTACTAAATATAGAAGAAACAGATAATGTAAAAAAAGAGCTAATAGAAAAATATGAATATAAAGATAGCATATATAAGCATGTTAGTTATGATTTATGGGAAATGAATGAAGGAATACATTTATATTCTTTAGCAAGTATCTACGCAAGTTTTAATTCTATGATAAATATATATGATTGTATAAAAGATGAATATAAAAATAATAGAATAAAACAAGAGAAAATAGAAAAAACAAAACAAGAATTAGAAGAGTATAATATTGAAATAAAAAAATATATACAAGATAATTTATATGATGATAAACAAAAAATATTGCTAAGAAATCAAACAGATACAAAAACAGATATTAGTATGCTAGGCACAGTATATCCTTTTGAATTATTTTCTGCTAAAGAAAAAATAATAGCAAATACTGTAGAAAAAATAAATATGACATTAAGAACATATACTCGGAGGATATCTAAGATTTCAAGATGACCATTATGTAGGAGGAAATAACCCTTGGCCAATAGCAACTTTATGGATGGCTATGTATTATAGTAAGATAGGAAATAAAAAGAAATTTTTAGAATGTTTTGATTTTGTGGTTAATTCTTCCACAGAACATGGCTTTTTAGCAGAACAAGTTGATAATAATACTTTAAAATCAAATTGGGTAATTGGTCTTGGATGGTCTCATGCAATGTTTATAATTGCACTTGATTGGTTGGAAAAAATATAAAAATGGCGGATTTAGGATTTTACAGGTATATGATATAGATATAGATATAGATAAAAGGATAAATTTTATTATGGAATGAAAATATAAGATACATTTAAGTTTATCTGTGATGAATTGCATAAATATACAATGGTAGCTGTTAATGATGAGTTATATGTAGAAGAGATTTAATATAAAAATGGATATTTATAATCTTTAGAATTTATAAATATCCATTTTTAACTGAGTTTTGCTAATTATTAAAAAGATTCATTTGAATTAATTTATTTTTATACTATTTGAATAAAGTTCGTTAGGGTCAATATCTTCACCATCAGGCCATTCTATAGTTGTTTCAGCGGATTTGACTGATTTAAAATAATTAATTTTATCTAGCTTTTTATAAAAGTCATACTTTAAGTTTTTTTTCATATCATATAATCTTTGTTCACCATTAATATATTATTTCTAAACAAAAATTATCTAAAGCATTAACACTTTTTATTCTTGGTGGTATCATTACATTTCCTCCTTATTTTAAAGTATCTATTTTAAAAATTTCACCTCCAATTATAACATATTATTAGCAAAAATCAATATGAAAGTTATTGGTTCAGAAAAAATTAGGCAGAAGTGCCCAAAATAAAATGAATAAAAATATGTTGAAATAAATTCAAATGACTTACACATGATAGCATGAGGACAATTAAAAGTCAATTAAAAAACGCAAAACTTACTTGATAAAAATGATTTGATATAGTAGAATTATACCATTATAGATGATAATATATTTGATTTTAAAAATTATATATGTAATGTAAAAATAGAGAGGAGAAAATGTTAGAAAATTTCTAACATAGAAATAAAAAATGGCGAAAACAAAAACTGTATTTGTATGCAATAGTTGTGGATATGAATCTGCTAAATGGCTTGGAAAGTGTCCTCGGATGTAATGAATGGAATAGCTTTTATGAAGAAAAAATAAAAAAAGAGTCTTCTAATGTATTAATAAAAGGTGAAAACAAAAAGAGTACTACTCCAAAAAAATTAAACGAAGTTGTAGGAAAAGACGCAACAAGAATTGGTACAGGCTCTGCTGAATTAGATAGAGTTTTAGGTGGAGGATTAGTAAAAGGTTCTTTAGTATTAGTTGGTGGTGAACCACGGAATTGGTAAATCTACATTAATATTACAATTATGTGATAAGATGCAAGGAAAACGGAAAGGTACTTTATGTATCAGGAGAAGAATCTGCAGAACAAATTAAGATTCGTGCAGATAGATTAAAAATTAATAATGATGATATTTTGTTTTTAGGAGAAACAGATATAGATATAATACAAGAACAAATACTTTCTATAAATCCAAAACTTGTTATTATAGATTCTATACAAACAATGTACTCTGACGAAATAACTTCAGCTGCTGGAACCGTAAGCCAGGTAAGAGAAATAACAGCAAGAATAATGAAAATATGTAAAACAAATCAAATAACAACAATCATTATAGGACATGTTACTAAAGAAGGAAATATTGCAGGTCCAAGAGTTTTAGAACATATGGTAGATACAGTATTATATATAGAAGGCGAAAGATATTTTTCGTATAGAATTTTAAGGGGTGTAAAAAATAGATTTGGTTCAACTAATGAAGTTGGAATGTTTGAAATGCAAAATGAAGGAATGATTGAAATAACAAATCCATCATCAATTCTTATTTCCGATAGAGAAGATAATCCACCAGGTTCTGTAATTGTTGCAAGTATGGAAGGAACAAGACCACTTTTAATAGAACTTCAAGCATTAACTTCTCATACTGTTTTTGGACTTCCAAGAAGAACTGCAAATGGAATTGATTATAATCGTTTAACATTACTTATGGCAGTACTTGAAAAAAAGGTAGGAATAAATTTATCTAGTCAAGATGTATACTTAAATGTAGTAAGTGGAATAAAGATATCTGAACCAGCAGTAGATTTAGGAATAATAGCATGTGTTACATCTAGTTATAAAAATATTAGTATACCAAAAGATTTATTAGTTATAGGAGAGGTACGGCTTAACAGGAGAAATAAGAGCTGTGAATTTTATCGATAAAAGGTTAAAAGAAGCAGAAAAACTCGGATTTAAAACATGTTTAATTCCAGAAAATAACAAAAAACTCTTGAAAGAAAGTTACAAATTAGATATAATAGGCATGAAAAATATAAATGATGCAATGAAGAAGTTAGGATTAAAATAAAAAAAGTGTCAAAAAGGAAGTTGACGAAAGTTGCCGGAAGGGACGGAGCATATTGACAATTTTTTGGGCATCGGGGCAAAGAGGAGTGGATTAGTTTGGTATTTAAAAAGGAAGATTCGATTACAGATGTACTAAAGCTAATTGCACCAGGTACAGCAATAAGAGAAGGATTAGAAAATATTCTTAAAGCTAAAACTGGAGCACTTATTGTTATTGGAGATTCAAAAGAAGTTTTAGATCTTGTGGATGGAGGATTTCGTTTAGATATAGAATATAGCTCATCTAGACTATATGAACTTGCAAAAATGGACGGTTCTATTATTTTAAGTGCAGATTTTAAGAAAATATTATTTGCGAATGCACAATTAATACCTTCTTCAGCAATTCCTACAAATGAAACTGGGACAAGACATAGAACAGCAGAACGTACAGCAAAGCAATCTGGAGAACTAGTTATAAGTATATCTCAAAGAAGGAATGTTATTACTATATTTAAAGGCAATTCTAGATATGCATTAGAAGATACTTCTAAAGTAAGTGCAAAAGCAAATCAAGCACTTCAAACTGTGGAGAAATATAAAAAGGTTTTTGATAGTAAATTAAGTTTGTTAAATGAATACGAATTTAATGATATTGTTACATTAGAAAATGTAATTATTGCAATTCAAAGAGCAGAAATGGTAATGAAGATTGTAGATGAAGTTCAAAGAGCAATTTATGAGCTAGGAATTGAAGGAAGACTTCTTGAAATGCAATTAGAAGAACTTGTAGGAGATTTAGAAGAAGAAGAATTATTAATAATAAAAGATTATATTGCAAGTACAAAAAAGAAAACTTCAGAAAAAATCTTAAAAGAAATTCAAGATTTATCTCACGATGAATTAATGAGACCAGGATTAATTGCAAAATTACTTGGATATGAAGATTTTGATAATTATGATGAAGTTCGGTGTATATACAAAAGGATATAGAATCTTAAATAAAATACCAAGAATGCCAAGTAATATAGTAGAAAATTTAGTTAAGTCTTTTAAATCTTTTCAACATATACTTGATGCAGACATTCCAAAGTTAGATGAAGTAGAAGGTATAGGTGAAGTAAGAGCAAGAACAATAAAACAATCATTAAAAAGAATGCAAGAACAGTTTGTTTTTGACAATTTAATGTTATAATATAAAAAGTTTTTTAATAGTAGTAGGTGTAACTTACATTCATTTATTACTATAAAAATATATTTTACAAAAAAGATAAAAGAATTGGAGGAAAAACAATGGGAAAAGGAAAAAACGTAATAATAGGAATAGCTATACTAATAGTTATTGTATTAATTGGAGTAGTAGGAGTAGGTATATTTAAGAATGCTACAATGGAAGTAAAAAATCCTATAGCTACAATGGAAATTGAAGGATATGGTAGAGTAAAAATAGAATTATATCCAGACAAGGCACCAAATACAGTTGCAAACTTTATTAAACTTGCAGAAAGAGGATTTTATAATGACTTAACATTTCATAGAACAATACCAGATTTCATGATTCAAGGTGGAGATAAAAAAGGTGATGGAACAGGAACACCTACTTTAAAAGACTTAAAAGGTGAAGGTGCAGAAGAAAAAGAGTATGGAATAAAAGGTGAATTTTTGGCAAATAATTATGAAAATACTTTAAAACATACAAAAGGTGTTATATCTATGGCAAGATCAGATTATAGTAGTATGGGATTAACTGAGCAAGGTTATAATTCAGCAGGTTCTCAATTTTTTATTATGACATCTGATAATTCATCATTAGATGGATTATATGCAGCTTTTGGAAAAGTAATTGAAGGATATGATATTATTGAAAAAATTTCAAATGTAGAAGTTACATATAGAAGTTCAGAATTAGGAGAAGGGCAAGAAGCTCCAAAAGATGAACAAGGAAACGAACTTTCACCAGATATGCCAAAAAATAAACCTGTAATAAAAAGTTTAACAGTAGATACATTTGGTGTAAATTATGGAGAGCCAGAAACAGTAGATGCCTTTGATTATCAAAGTTATATAAATCAAATGTATGGATTAAATGGTAATAATGCAAGTTCAGAAGTAACACCAGAAGGTGATGATGCAGAGAATAATACATCAGAAACTACAAATTCTACAGAAAATACTACTAATAATGGAAATGAGTAGACTGAATATGTCAATGGGTACAGGTTTGTTTGACATAGAAAAAATTAAGATATGAGACCAATTATTAGAAAAAAAGAGACAATTTAAAATTGTAAGAGTTTAGGTTTTGAGAGGTATGGCAGGTTATAGAAATTAGTGAAAAAAGGGATTGATAAACAATTATAGGTTTGATATAATTTTTATAGATTAAAGTGGAAAATTTATTTTTCTAAATAGTAATATTCTTAAATATTTTTCAGTAATGGCAAGAAAATCTTTAAAGAAATATTACAATATAGATAAAGAAATTCTGTTTGTAATTAAAAGTAATTAAAACAAAAAAGAATGGCAATACCATTCTTTTTTGTTTTATGATTATACAATCTACATATCCCTATTTTATTTCCACAACAGTAACACCCATTTCACCCTCACCAAAACTACCTAATCTATAAGATTTTACATGTGGATGAGTCTTTAAAAATGAATGAATACCTTGCCTTAATTTACCTGTACCTTTACCATGAACTATACGAACAGGTGAGATTTTTGCTAAACTGCAATCATCTAAATATTTATCAATAACAAATATAGCTTCTTCTACATTTTGCCCTATAACATTTATTTCACTTGAAATATTTTTAGCCTTCAAGTTAATATTTTTCTTTTGAGGAATATGTTTTACAGTATCTTGTTTTGCAATTTCTAACTCTTTAACATTCATTGTCATTTTAGCATTACCAAGTTGCAACAAAACATCTGAAGATTTATTAGGAAGACTTAAAATAGTTGCTTTAGTATTAAGAGATTTAACAAGTACAGTCATTCCTATTTTAATATCGCTAATTTCTAAATTGCTAGATGTAGACTCTTGTAATTTAGGTGCATAGTCTTTTAAGGAAGAGTTTAATTTATTTCTTAAATTATTTGCTTCTTTTAAAGAATCTATAGATTCAGGTAATTCGTTTAATTCTTTAATAATATCATGTGCTTCTTCTTTAGCTTTAAGTAAAATTTTCCTTGCTTCTTCTTTAGCCTTTTCTATAATTTCTCTTTCTTTTTGTTTGTGTGTAGATAAGTCTATTTCTAAAGAGTTTCTTAAGACTTCTACTTGATTTAAATTCTTATCTATTAATTCTTTTTCATTTTCAATTTGTAATTTATTATCATAAATTGATTTTAATAATTCCTCAATATTTATGTGGTCAGTAGTTAAAAGCTCATTTGCTCTATTTAAAATATCATCTTGGAGGCCAAGACGTTTGCTAATTGCAAAAGCATTACTTTTTCCTGGGATTCCTACAAGTAATTTATATGTTGGTTTTAAATTTTCAATATCAAATTCACAAGATGCATTTTCAAAACCATCAGTTATTAATGCATAATTTTTAATTTCAGGATAGTGTGTTGTGCTAAGTGTTATAGGACCATTTTTATATAAATGTTCTAAAATGCTTATTGCAAGTGAGCTACCTTCAATAGGGTCGGTTCCAGAACCTAATTCATCTAATAAAATTAAACTGTTTTCATTAAAAGAATTTAATATCTCTATAATATTTAACATATGTGACGAAAAAGTACTTAAAGATTCTTGAATACTTTGTTCATCACCAATAGATGCAAATATTTTATCAAAAACATATATATTACTATTTTCATTTGCAGGAATATGAAGTCCGCTTTCTGCCATTAATGTAAGAAGTCCGAACAGTCTTTAATGTAACAGTTTTACCACCAGTGTTAGGTCCTGTTATTATTAAAGAGTTATAATCTTTTCCAAGTGAAATATCTATTGGTACAACTTTAGTTTTATCGATTAAAGGATGTCTTGCTTTATATAGATTAATTTCTTTATTTTCATTAATATGTGGCTCTATTCCAGAAATGTTTTTTGAATAGTTTGATTTAGCAAAAATAAAATCTAATTCTCCAATTATTACAGTATCTTCTTTTATATTTTCATATATAGGGAATAGAGATATAGAAATATTTTTTAATATTTTTTCAATTTCGATATTTTCTTCTACTTTAAGGTTAGATATCTTAGTATTTAGTTCGAATATTGTCATAGGCTCAATAAAAACTGTAGAGCCACTTGAAGATATATCGTGAACAAATCCTTTTATATTGTCTTTATGTTCTATTTTTACAGGAATGACGTATCTATCGTTACGAATAGTTACTATTGCTTCCATTATATATTTAGAATAGGTTGAAGAATGAATCATAGAATTTAATTTGTCTTTTATTTCTTGTTCTAATCTTCTTCTATTGCGTCTAAGTGAAGATAAAGTGCTAGACGCATCATCTGAAATAGTGTTTTCGTCTATAATGCTTTTGAATATTGAATTTTCTATTTGTGTATTGGTGTATAGTAAATTGAATTTATCTAATAAAATGGGGAAGTTATTTAAGTCTATTTCTTTATTATCTAAGAAATAAGATTTTAATTCTCTAGATAATTTTAATGTTTTTCCAATTTCTAATAGTGCTTTTGCAGATAAAGAGTTTCCACTTTCTAGATATTTTAGCCATAGATTGATATTGGGTAGAAAGTGGATTGGAGAGTTGCCTAATTTAGAAGTTAAATTAAGTGCTTCTGTTGTTTCGGATTGAAGGTGTTTTACTGCTAATTTATTATTAGATGGTTGTAGATTTAAAGCAATATCTTTACCGATATCTGTTTTGCAGTAATTAGAAAGTATTTGTAATATTTTGTCGTATTCTAATTTGTAGTAACAGTTTTTCAATTTTGATTCCTCCTTGTGTATTATTTTTTCTTGACGATAGGGAAATAGTGCTTTAAAATTAGCCAGCCAAGTGGATATATATATTAAAATTCCGTTCTTTGCTGGTCGGACTA
>JAGATI010000119.1 GCA_017621295.1 Clostridia bacterium
AAAAACCATTAACCTGTAACCTTAAACAAACTAATTATTACATCAACTATCTTTTTTATTATTATATTATCTTCATATAAAGAAACTAGATATTTATTAGTTATTGGAAAGTACCATAAAAAGACTCCTATTACAATAACAACTAAGATTATAATTAATAAATATGGCAACTTTCTCCAATTCACTCTAAAAGCAACTTTATACCCATTTTTAGTAAGATAATCTCCATATGCCTTTAAATATTCATCTTCCATTTTCCTTTGTATTTTTTTATTTAATTTTTTTCTTTGCTTATCTGTTAATCCCATGTCTGAATTTTGATTATTTTGTTCATTATTTTTGTCGTAATTTGACTGGTGATTAGTTCTATTATTACATTTCATATTATTTGTAGTTCCTACATTTTGATTGTAATTCGCATTATTATAAGTAGTACCATTAACACCTGAATTATTATAGTTTACATTTCTATAATTCGAATTATATTTTGTATTATTTATTGTATTTCTTTTTTCTTCTTGCTCTAATTCAAAATCATATTTTCTTCTTTTTTCTTCATCTTTTAGAATTTCATATGCCTCATTTATCTTCTTTATCTTTTCTTCTGCTTGCCTCTTTGCTTCTTGAGTACTTTGTAAATCAGGATGATTTTTCTTTGCAAGAACTTTATGTGCCTTTTCGATTACATCTATCGAAGCTTTCCTATCAACTTCCAAAACTTTATATAAATCTTTCATATCTCATCCTCCTTATATCTTATAACTATTTATCTTTATTTAATTATCATATATATTTTAAATAAAGTATATCATTTTTCTTCATAAAACGATAGTATTTTATTTTTTTTTATGATATAATTCTTTTTAGATTTTTATAATTTATAAACATAGGAGTTGAATAAAATTGATGTTAACATCTGATAGCGAAGCTTTAGCTGAAAATAAAGTATTAATTTTATATATATTAGACAAAGTAAATAAACCAATAACAAACGATAGCCTTTATAAATTAGTGCTATCTGCACTTGATATGAATTATTTCTACTTTCAACAATTTCTTTTGGATTTAATAGAAACAAAATTTGTAGTAAATTATCATAAAGAAAGTCGGAAGTGTTTATGAAATTACTGAAAGTGGAAAAAATACCCTTGCACTTACTATGGATATCCTTCCAGGCATTATCAAATTAAAAGCAGATACAAATCTAAAAAAAGAATTAGAAAGTTCTGAAGAAGAGTACTCTGTTGTAGCTGAATATACACCTCGTAGTGAAAATAATTATATTGTTTTTTGTAAAATAGTTGAAAATAGTGAGACTGTTTTCGAAGTAAAAACATTTGCTGGTTCAAGACAGCAAGCAAAAGAAATAGTAGATAATTGGAAATCTAATGCAGAATCCATTTATCCTAAGATATTAAAAGCTTTGACTGAAAGAAAAAAAGAAGAATAAAAAGCTAAAAACAAAGAACAGATTTTTTTAGACTCCTGTTCTTTGTTTTTTACTTATTCGTCATTTCCACTTTGTCTGTATATATTAAGTAAGTCTTGTTTTAATTTTGGTATATCCACTTTAACTATTGTCCATATAAGTTTTAAATTAATTCCTTCATAATTATGTACTATTTTTCATATACTACAACCCCTGTTTTTTTAATTTCATTATCTATTCTGGAATTCTCTATAATTTCTGTTTTTTCAAATGCATCTACATTTTTAGAGAATGTTTTTTCAATTTTATCAATTAATTCTAATAAACTAAATCCCATAAGAGTACCTTTTGTATCTATAATAAAGTCCAAATCACTTTTTTTATTTGCATTTTGTTTAGCATAAGAACCAAATAATATAACTTGACATACAGGAGTATTATATAGTATTTTTTCTAATATTGCTTTTATTTCTTCAATAGTGTAAACCTTATTACTCATATTTGTATCTCCTCTCTAATATAAAATATAGCTTTAATTTAAAATAATTATACCATTTTAATAATCTTTTTACAACATAAGTTTCTGATTAAACTATTCCTTCAATTTTTTCATATATTCAACATAATTATCAGAATTCAATATTCCGCTACCTACTACAGAAATATCTACACCTACGCTCGTGACTTTTTTTATATTATCCACATTTATCCCACCATCGGCCTCAATATCTATCTCTAAATTATTTTCCATTATATAAGTATTTAACTCTTTTATTTTCTCTATAGTAGAAGGAATTAATTTTTGTCCACCCTTTCCTGGCTCTACAGTCATAACTAAACACATATGTATATATGGTAAAAGTTCGTATATTTCTTCCAAACTTGTATTTGGCTTAATAGCAATACCCACTTTACAGTTATTCTCTTTTATATATTTTATTAATTCCATTGTTTCATTTTTATCTTTACATGCTTCTAAATGAAATGTAATTATATTTGGATTTAAACTTAAATAACTTGTTACATAAGACTTTACATCTTTAACCATTAAATGAACATCTAATGGTATATTAGATATCTGTTTTATATATTCACTATATTCTAGCATTAACCTTGATGTATTATTTTCTACAAATTCTCCATCCATAACATCTATATGAAAATAGTCTGTATGCGCAGTTTCTAAGTCATATATAGTAGTTATTATATCTTCTTTTTTTACAGATAATAATGATGTTGAAACATCTACCATTTACGTGCCTCCTTATTTTTTAATTCATTATAAATTTTACAATATCTTTCATATCTATCTTTAGTTATTTTACCATTTTCAAGCCCTCGTTTTATTCCACAGTTTTCTTCTTTAATATGGCTACAACCAACAAATTCACAAAGTTCGTCATATTGCTTTAACTCTTTAAAATATTTATATAAATCTTTACTTTCTATTTCACTAATTTCAAAACTAGAAAAACCTGGAGTATCTGCTATATAAGAATTATTATATAATTTATATAATTTAACCGAAGTAGTAGTATTCTTTCCTCTTTTATTTTTATCACTAATTAATCCTTCTTTAGCTTGGTTATTACTAAAAAGTGAGTTAATTAAACTAGACTTTCCTACACCTGAATTTCCAGAAAAAGCTGTAATATTATTTTTCAAAATTTCCTTTAAACTATCTACACCTATCCCCTGATTTGCAACTGTTCTTATAACTGTATAACCAATACTTTTATATGTATCTTCTATTTTATTTGCTAGTTCTTTTTCATCTAAATCTATTTTATTAATACAAATAATTGGCTTTATCCCATTATATTCTGCATATGCAATTTGTTTATCTAATAATAGTAAATCTGTTTTTGGCATTTTTATAGAAACTACAAAAATAATCTGTGATAGATTTGCCATTTTAGGTCTTTTAATATAATTTTTTCTATTTTCTATATTATTTATAATTCCTAATAATTTTTCTTCATCTATAACTTCTATTTCTACTATATCTCCTACAACTGGAATCATAGCTTCTTTTTTTAATTTTCCTCTTGCATTACAATTAATTATTTTATTATCAATTTCAACTTGATACATATTAGAAATATTGTTAATAATTATTCCTTTTGACACTATTTATTTACTCCTTTTCTTTTGGACAGGATTGCCATTAGGTGCCATTAGTGATGGGGCATTTTGACACATTTATAAATATTGTGCCAAAATGCCCCGTCCCTAATGGCACCTAATGGCAACTTAATAGCAACCCTGTCCCCAATGTTCGTTTTGCTTGTTTTGTGTTTATTCTGCTGTCCAAACTGCATTTGTATCATTTAAGTTCATTTGAGTCTGTCTTTCTAAAATACCTGAAACATATACTTTAACAGTTATTGTTCCCACACCTTCAACTGTTAAGTTTATATTTTCTGTATCTTTTCCAATCATTTGTCTATATACAGTATCTTCTGTTTTGTTAGACACTACATTTACCTTAACCTCTACTTTTTCTGCTGGTATTTCTTCTCCATCTTCATCAACTTCTGGCTTATATCTTGTAATTGATTTTACATTTACATTAACTGTTCCTTTTTTTATTTCTGCTAATTTATTTACTGTAATTACTATTTTACTTCCTTCATCTACAGTTTTTCCTACATCTAAGCTTTGTTTTAAAACAACACCATTTGATTTTTTAGTATCTTCTTCATATGTAACAGAAACTTCAAATCCGTGCTTCTGTTAGGCTCTTTTTAGCATTTTCCTCTGTTTCTCCTATTGTAGAAGGAACTGCTATTTGTTTAATTCCTGTACCTTTACTTACATATACTTTTACTGTTTCTCCTGCTTTAATTTCTGTATTTTCTTTTGGTTCTTGTTTTATTACAACACCTTCTTGAATTTTCTGACTTGTTTCCTCAATCTTTTCTACATTTAAATTAACATCATTTAAGCTACTTTCAGCCTCCTCAAATGTCTTTCCTGCTACTTTTGGAACTTTAACAAGTTCTGTACCTTTACTTATAATTATTGATACACTACTATTTTCTAAAACTTTATATCCTGCTGGTGGATCTTGAGAAATAATTTTTCCTTTTTCAACTTCACTATTATATTCTTCAGATTCTATTTTATATGTAACTTTTATATCTTTTAATTTAGAATCTGCTTCTTGCACTGTTAATCCTGTAATGTCTGGCAAATCTATATTTTCAGGTGCTTTATTTAATCCAACCATTAAAAAATATGGTATGCCAAAGCATAATGCACATACTAATATAAATATTAAAATAAATATTGCACTTTTAGCTTTTGGATGTTTCTTAAAGTAACTTTCTTCTAATTTATTTTTTTCGTCTTTACTACCTTCACCTCTATGTAAAACTTCACTATTAATTGTTGGTATTCTTTGTGTAAGTGTTGCATCAAAATTATGCTCTACTACAAAATTACCATCTGGATTTTTTAATGCTAAACTTAAATCTCTTAACATTTCTGTTGCAGATTGATATCTTAAAGTTAATTCTTTTTGCATTGCTTTGATTATAATTTGATTTACTGCAAATGGAATTGCAGGATTTAACTTTATTGGTTCAACTGCTTTTTCTTGCATATGTTTTAAAGCAATAGATACTGGTGTATCTGCATCAAAGGGAACTCTTCCAGTTAGCATTTCATACATAACAACACCTAAAGAATATAAATCAGACTTAGCATCTGTAAATCCACCTCTTGCATGTTCTGGTGAAAAATAATGTACAGAACCAATAGTTGTTCCAAATGCTGTAATTGTAGAATTTGAAACTGCTTTTGCTATTCCAAAATCTGTAACTTTAGCTATTCCATCTTCAGTTATAATAATATTATGAGGTTTTATATCTCTATGTACTATATTATTTTTGTGTGCAACTTCAAGAGCCGAAGCTATTTGTATCGCAATATTAACAGACCATTTCCATGGCAAAGTGCCATCTTCTGAAATAATTTGTTTTAAAGTCTTTCCTTGGATTAATTCCATTACTATATAGTATAAATTACCTTCATTTCCTACATCATAAATAGATACAATATTAGGATGTGTTAAACTTGCAGCAGCTTGTGCCTCTGAATTAAATCTTTTAATAAACTCTTCATCTGTTGTAAATTCATCTCTTAACACTTTTATAGCTACATATCTATTAAGAACATGACATTTTGCTTTGTACACTGTAGCCATTCCGTCCATTACCTATTTTTTCTATTATTTCATATCGATTACCTATTATTTTACCTTCTAAAATCATATAAAACTCTCCCTTATAATATTATTACAACTGTAATATTGTCATATCCGCCAAGCTCATTTGCCCTTTGTACTAATTTTTCTGAAGCTAACTCTGGATTATCTTTTATAATATTATATATCTCTTCATCTTTTATCATATTTGTTAATCCATCTGATGTCATTAGCAAAATATCATCTTTTATAAATCCTTTTACCATAACATCTGGTTCAACATATGCTGTACATCCTAGTGCTTTCATAAGCATATTTTTCTTTGGATGATTATACGCCTCTTCTTTTGTTATAGTTCCATCTTTTACTAATTCTTGTACATAGCTATGGTCAACTGTTAATTTTCTAATAAATTCTTTTCTTATTCTATATACTCTACTATCTCCGACATGTCCAATATATACTCTATTATTATATATTAAACAAACATCTAAAGTAGTACCCATACCTTCTAATTCTTTATTCTCTTTAGATTTTTCATATACAATCATATTAGCATATTCTACAGCATTTTTTATTAAGTTTAATATGCTCTCTTTATCATGTTCTATTTTGTAAAAATTATTAGAAATATAATTTTTTACAGATGTTGTTGCAAGACTACTTGCAATTTCTCCACCATTATATCCACCCATTCCATCTGCCAAAATAAATAATTTTAATTGTTCTTCTGGACTTGATACATAATAATAATCTTGATTCATATCTCTTGCTTTTCCTACATCTGATTTAGCAAAAACTTTCATATATTCCTCCTATTTTAGGTTCTTCCTTCTTAATTGTCCACATGCTGCATCTATATCTGAACCTAACTCTCTTCGTATTGTTGCTACAATTCCCTTTGAATTTAAATAATCTCTAAATTTTATTATGTTTTCATTTGTACTTTTTGTAAACTTACCATTTTCTATTTTATTAATTGGTATTAAGTTAACATGACAAATCATACCTTTTAATAAATTAACCAATTCTTTTGCATCATCTAAATTATCATTATTATCTTTTGCTAGTGCATATTCAAATGATATTCTTTTATTAGTTATTTTTATATAATCCTTACACGCCTTCATTAATTCTTCTATATTATATCTTAAATTAACAGGCATCATTTCACTTCTTTTTTCATTATTAGTTGCATGTAGTGATATAGATAAAGTACATTGTATATTCTCATTTGCTAAATCATATATTCTTGGTACTAATCCACTAGTAGATACACTAATATGTCTTGCTCCTATATTTAGTCCTTTAGGATTATTCATTGTTCGAATTGCATTTATTACATTATCATAATTATCTAAAGGTTCTCCTATTCCCATAAAAACAACATTTGAAATATTAGATTCTGTATCTTGTTCTACAGCTAAAATTTGTTCTACTATTTCTCCTGATGTTAAATTTCTAACGAACTTAATTCCTGTTGATGCACAAAATTTGCATCCCATTTTACCTCCAATTTGTGATGATACACAGATTGTTTTTCCATGATGATATTCCATTAAAACTGTTTCTATTGCATTACCATCTAAAACATCAAATAAATATTTTCTTGTTCCATCTGATGACTCTTGCTTTTTTAATATATTGAAATTACAAATTGAAAAATTCATCTTTAATTTTTCTCTTAATTCTAAAGAAAGATTAGTCATTTCATCAAAGCTTGTTACTTTATCTACATATAGCCATTTAAAAATTTGCTCTGCTCTATACCCTTTTTCTCCAATATTTATTATCTCTTTTTTTAAATCTTCCAAATTATAATCTTTTATATTTTTCATTTTTCTCTATTCTCTCTTTTTTGATATTTATTCTATTTTTTTATATCATACAACCCAGAAATTTTCAAGGCTATTTTCTCTTTTTCATACGTTAAAAATTACTAAATAATACTTTTAAATTTCGCAAGTAGTCTTTTTGAATAGTCTTATATATTATAATAAAAAATAGTTTTGACCTTGAGTCGT
>JAGATI010000120.1 GCA_017621295.1 Clostridia bacterium
ATTTTTGCATAACCTTTTCCTCTATATTCTTCTTTTGTAACTATGTTTTTTAACTCTAAAGTTTTCCTAGAAATAGGCAAAATAGCTGCAATACAAATTATTTCATCTTCTTTTTTTAATGCATATACATCAGAATCATTCAAATACTTATGTATCATATCTTTTGAAGGATCTGCTTCTAAAAAAATATCTATATAATCTTCTTTATTTTCGATTTTTTTGACCTGTAATCGAGGTGTTTTTTGTAACTCGTAACCCTCTGGTAGACTAGGTTTCGAGTGGCTGCGGTTATAATATATACTTTCCTGCGAAAAAATACATCCACAATATTTTTGCATATATAGCCCCAGCTCTCTTGCTTTTGCTTGTCCTTCTCTGAATCCTATTCTAAAGTCCCTATATACAAATTCCAAATCATATTTATCTGCAACTTCTTGCATCATTTCTTTTAATATTTCATGTTTTTGATATGGACTTACAAAAAGAGTAGTTGTTATTGCATCATATCCGTTTTCTTTTGCATATTTTGCAGTTTGTTCTAATCTTACTCTATAGCAATAATTACTACATCTATTATTTAAGTCATTAATTACATTTTTGCAAAATACATCTAAGCCATATTCTTCTTCAAATATGGCTTTTACATTTATACTTTCACTATATTCTTTTAATGTATCTCTTCTCATTTTATATTCTGTATATGGATGAATATTAGGATTATACCAATATAGAGTTGGCTCTATTCCTTCTTTTCTTAAGTGTTCTATGCAATATACACTACATGGTGCACAACAAGTATGCATTAATAATTTCATAAAATTCACCCCTCGTAATTTTTATTTTCGTTTTTGTAATAATTTATTAAATTTAGTTCATCTCTTTGCTTTTGATGTTTAACTACTGTATTTTTATATCACTTCGCATTGTATTACTATAACTGATATTATTTTACAATTTCTCTATTCTTGAAATTCTATTCCTAAATGCTTATACGCTTCTGGAAGTGGTATTCTTCCTCTTACAGTTCTAGATATATATCCAATCTGAATTAAATATGGCTCATATACATCTTCTATTGTGGATACTTCTTCTCCTATAGTTGTAGCTAAAGTATCTATTCCAACTGGTCTTCCTTGATATTTTATTATCATTGTTTCTAATAACTTTCTGTCAATATCATCTAATCCCATTTCGTCTATTTCTAATTGGTTTAATGCTACTTTTGTTAATTTCAATGTTGCATTTCCATCACCTAAAACTGATGCATAATCTCTCACTCTTTTTAGTAATCTATTTGCTATTCTTGGAGTTCCTCTAGAACGTCTTGCAATCTCTTTTGCTGATTCGTCATCGATGGATACTTTTAAAATATTTGCTGAACGTTTTATGATAGTTGATAAATCATCTACGTTGTATAATTCTAGCCTATTTACTATTCCAAATCTATCTCTTAATGGTGTAGATAGAGAACCTGCTTTTGTAGTTGCACCAATTAAAGTAAATTTGGGTAAATCTAGTCTAATTGACCTTGCAGTTGGACCTTTTCCTATGATTATATCTAATGTAAAATCTTCTAATGCTGGATATAATATTTCTTCTATGCTTTTGTCTAATCTATGTATTTCATCTATAAATAGCACATCAAATTCTGATAAGTTTGTAAGAAGTGCTGCTAAATCTCCTGCTTTTTCTATTGCTGGTCCTGATGTTATTTTTATATTTGAATTCATTTCATTGGAAATAATACCTGCGAGTGTTGTTTTTCCAAGACCTGGAGGTCCATATAGTAAAACATGATCAAGAGGCTCGCCTCTTTTTTTGGCAGCCTCGATATATATCTTCATATTTTCTTTTACTTTAGATTGACCTATGTAATCATTTAATGTTTTAGGTCTTAATGAAGTTTCTAAGTTTTCTTCGTTATTTCCTTCTAGTTCGGGACTAATTATTCTTTCTTCGTTCATGTTTATCACCTGTTTATTATTTTATATTTGTATCCTTAACAATATAAATTGGTCTATTTTTTACTTCTAAATATATCTTTGATATATATTGACCAATTATTCCTATACAGAATAGTTGAATTCCTGTAACCATAAATATTATGCAAATCATAGATGGCCATCCACTAGTAGGGTTTCCATATAGTAAAGTATTAATAACTATATATATAATTGCAATTATTGATATAAAAAAGAAAATAATTCCAATAACAGATGACATTACTAATGGTACTGTTGAAAAAGCTGTAATACCTTCCAATGCATATTTAAATAATTTCCAAAATGACCAATGTGTTTCTCCTGCTACTCTTTCAACATTTTGATATTCTAACCATTTAGTATTAAATCCTACAAAGCTAAATAAACCTTTTGAATATCTGTTATATTCCTTCATATCTACTATAGCATTTAGCATTTGTCTTGTCATTAATCTATAGTCTCTTGCTCCATCTACCATCTCTGTTTTTGACATCTTATTTATTAATTTATAAAACATTTTTGCAAAAAAGCTTCTTATTGGTGGTTCACCTTTTCTTGTTGTTCTTCTTGTTGCAACACAATCATATTCTCCTTTTTTTAATTCATTATACATATCTTCTAATAAATCTGGTGGATCTTGCAAGTCTGCATCCATAATCGCAATATAATCACCTTTAGAGTATTCGAATCCAGCATACATAGCAGCTTCTTTTCCAAAATTTTTAGATAATAATATATATTTTATTCTATCATCTTTTTGAGCAAGTTTTTTCATTTCTGATACTGTTCCGTCTGTGCTTCCATCATTAACTAATATTATTTCGAAATTAACATGTTCCATTTTCTGCATAATTTCTTTCATTTTATTATAATAGTATGGTAATGCTTTTTTTTCATTATAGCATGGTACAACAATTGTAATTAAATCTTTCATATTATGCTCCCTCTCTTTGTATAATATAGTTTAATAAAACTTAATGTATATAATTTAAATTTTCTATATATCATTATCAATAAAATTTTCAATAATTTTTAATATATTTTTTGTACCACTTTCGTATTTTTTTGGTGTAAAGTCTTTGCTTTTTATAAATGCTTCTTTTAAGTCTTGTACACCTTTGGCTCCGAATAATACATCCTTTGTCACTAAAACTTTTTACAATTTCCTTTTGATGGTTATTCACATGCTCTCCATACTCATGAAGTCTAGGAATAGCAATAACTTTTTTTCCTTTATTATTCGAAGAAATAATTGAACCCACTCCACCATGTGTTATTATTAAATTTGCTTCTTCTTGAAGTTTTTCTATTCTGTCAAGTGGTATTAAATCAAATATTTCCATATCTTTTGATTTAAATTGTGTATATCCAGCCTGAACAACCACTTTTTCATTTATTATTTTCTCATCTATCATTTTTTGAATTTCTTCCAATAATCGATGAAAACTATTATTTTGTGTTCCTAATAATACTAAAATCATTAATAAATCGAACCTCCATAAATTGCTTTTGGATATAATTTTTTCATTTCTTCCCATTGCACAATAAATAAATCCGCTATTGGATAAATAAGTCTACCAGTTGCTGTTTTTGTATTTCTATTTGCAAATGTTTCTATATATATTATTTTACTTCCAAACAACTTTGCAAAGTAACAAATTGGTCCTGCAGTATGAGTTCCTGTAGTTACTATATATTTTGGTCTTATTTTTATAAGAAAATATATACTTTTTATAATAATATAAAAATATTTAAAAATATATGAAAATAATTTGCTTCTTGTTCCATATGGTAAATATGAAATTCTATCTTTATATATATCTTTTAAATACTCGTTAGTCTTATCTTTTTCTGTTATAATATGATAATCATATTTTGAAAATAATGATTTAAGTTGCATAAGTTCATTTAGGTGTCCTCCTGTACTAGAAATAAATAAAACTTTTTTCATCTTATTTTTCACACTAATCACCTTTATTCTTTATATACTATTTTATACTTTCTTTTCTAATTTTTTTTATTTTTTTCACAAAAAAATACTATATTTGCTATCATTTTATTAAAATATTTTAGATATAAATTCTTTGGTACTTTAGGATTTAAATATTTATTTTTTTTATAATTAGGGAAGTAATTTATAACACTATTTATTGAAGTTTGTACTCCAATACTAAATTTATGATAATCTTTTGTTTTTGCTAATCTTTTTATGTATGTACCAAAAACATAGCGTATATATGAATATTCTAATTCATCTTTATATTCATCATAATATGATTCTTGTTTATAATGTTTTATAACTCCATCCCAATTTGTTATTAAATCATTCAATTTTTCATTATATGTATATGTAATTGAATCCTCTCTTTGTATATAATAATATAGTGGTTCTCTTACCACTGCAACCTTTGATATTGTAGGATAAACTCTCATTAAAAATTCAACATCTTCAAACCAAATTCCCTTTTTAAAATTATTATGTATAAATATATCTTTTTTATATAATTTTGCCCATGCAGAAGGAAATAATTTTATCATTACGTTTTTTATGTTTTCATTATCATTAATATTTAATCCTACTCTTTTCATTTTTGTTTCATATTTAAAATAACATTCACATGCAGATATATCTGCATTATCTAATTTTATTTTATTATATAGCTTTTCTATCATTGTATTATCTATATAATCATCACTGTCTATAAATGTAATATAATCTCCTGTTGCTTTATTTATTCCATAATTTCTAGCATCAGAAAGTCCACCATTTTCTTTTATAAAAGAGTAGATTTTATTTGGATATCTACTTTTATATAAGTCAATTATCTCCTGACTATTATCTTTTGTTCCATCATTTATTATTAACACTTCAATATTTTCATAAGTTTGATTAACAACACTATTCAAACATTGCTCTAAATATCTTTCAACATTATATACTGGAATTATTACACTTATTTTCTCCATTTAATTTCACCCCATAATGTTTATTTTTTTAAATATTTATAAATTAAATCAACAATTTCTTTATCTATATCTGTAGAAAATTTTCTAGCAAATAAGTAATCAGAATGAACCAATTCTTCAAAATCTTCTCTTTTATACACATAAGGACAGCCTCTAGTCCAATCAATTTTTCTCATACATGATATATAATTATCATCCATTTTATTATAATACAATTTGTCCATAAATTTGGTATTATATATTAATGTTTGAATAAATAATTCATCTGGACAATATGTAAACTTAAAATGTTTATTTATATATTTTTTATTCTTTAAAATATATCTGGCACATTCGTCTGTAATACTAAACCATTGTGCTCCTGTCTTTATGTCTTTACCAATCTTTTTGGTTCTATCTGTTTTTAGTTTTATTTGTATTTTATCTAGCACATTCTTTAATTTTATACTCACTTTTCTTATTACTTTATTTTTATTTTTCATATACTCTTGCATGAAATAATATCTAGATACTCTTGATATAATATTATTTTGCTTTTCTATTTTTTCTCCTGCAAAATGTAAAAATATTTTTCCTTGATTTTGATTCATAAATTCATGTATGTAATCTTGTGTTTTTAATGGTAAATCAATTCCAGATAACAAATGATAGTATTCATATTTTCCATTATTGGTTGCTTGTTCCAATAATAATAGTTCGCACCTTACCATAGAAAAAGCTCCCCAGTTTACTTTCATTCTATGTACTATATAAATGTTTGATTTTTTTACTATTTTTTTAATCATTTCACTGTCAAATTGTTTAGCTTTTTTATCCACATGTAAATATATATCATTTCTTTCATCATCTAGAAGCTTTAACAATCTTTCCAAAATGTAAAAATTATTATGTGCCATAATTAAATAGGCATGCTTTTTTGTATTATCCATATTTCAATTTCCTCTTCCTATTTTTACTAATAATTTTACTATAAGATATTGTTTTTTACATATCAAATTACAAAATAATTTAAATAAAAATGGTTTAGTTTTATAATATTTATTTTTTTTCCAATCTGGAAATTTAATTTTAACTTCTTTTACACATTTTTCTATATCTTTATATTTATTAAATTTTAAGAATCTAAAGCTAGAAAAATATATTAATTGAAATATATATAAATATTCAAGTTCTTGTAAAAATTTTGTATCTTTTAAAATGTCATACAAATTATTACATGCCTTTATAATATCTAACAATTTTTCATTATACTCTGTTTTTAACATTGTTGAATTTTGTCTTTGTCTATATAAATACAATTCTTTATTTACATACCCTATGTTCTCTGTATATTTCACCATTGCTGGTATTACACCTAAATCTTCATACCAAATATCTGGAAATTGAATTTTTTCTTTATTCCAAATTTCTCTTTTGTAAATTTTATTAACTGGTCCTGGATTTGATAGGATATATGTGTAATAATTAAATTCTTTTATAAATTTGGGTAATGTACTTCTTGATTGTGTAGTTTTGTCTGCATATACCCATAACATATCACATACTACAATATCTAGCTTTTTCTCTTTTGCTTCTTTATACAAGATTTCATACATATCAAACTTAATATAATCGTCGCCGTCTACAAATCCAATATACTCTCCTGTTGCATATTTTACTCCATAATTTCTAGCTATACCTTGTCCTTCGTTTTTCTTTATATAACATTTAAACAGTTTAGGATATTTTTTTACATATTCATCTATAATCTTTTGACTGTTATCAGTTGATCCATCATTTACAATTATTACTTCTAACTCATCTCTAATAGTTTGCTTTAATAATGAATCTAGGCATTCTCTTATATATTCTTCCACATTATATACTGGTATAATAATACTTATACTTGGCATAACTAATCAATTCCTTTCGACTAAAAAAATTTGATACCAATTATTTTTTATATTTTCAATTTTAAAGTGATTTGCAAAAATCTCTGCATGTCTTGATAAATCATCTCTGTACTTTTCATCTTGCATTAATTCAAATAGTTTTCTCTTAAATTCTACTATGTCATCTTGTTTAATTAAAATTCCTGTTTCTTCTTTTATTACTTCTTTTGCAGATTCACCAAAATCAAATGCTATTACTGGAACCTTACACATATTTGCTTCTAGCACAGTCAATGGAAATCCTTCAAACTTTGATGTCATTATCATAGCATAATACTCTCCAAACACTTCTTCTGGATTATCTGTTTTACCTTTATAATCTATATATTGATTTCTATCTATTTTTGTTTTTATATCATCTGTTAATTCTCCTACTAAATATAAATCAAGTTTCCAATCTTTTAAATGTTTTTCTTCTATCACTTCATTAAAAATATGAATTGCTAATTCTAATCTTTTTTCCTCAGAAAATCTTGCCATAAATATCAATTTTCTTTGTATATTATTATATTTTTTTATTGTTTTATTGGGTATTGGATTATAAATATATGTACTATTTATGATACCAAAATCTATTGCTTTTTTACATGTATTTTGAGTTAACCATACAAATTTTCTTAATTTATTTTTATATTTATTAAATACTTTTATTTGAGATTTATTTTGTAATACTTGTTCAAAATTGGTATGATAATGATTAATTGTTTTGCTTAAATATATTTTAGGTATAGCATTTAATAATTCATAATGAGATACAATAATAACATCTGGATTTAACATAATAATTTCATTTTTTAATTTTTTATAATCTTTATTTAATATAATATCATATTTTATTCTTTCTACTATCTGTTTTAGAGCACCTATAATATTACACTTTTTGATTCTCTTTATTACTTCACTATATCTTGGACATTCCCATTTATCTTTACTATTTATTATTTTATATTGTATTTTTTTATCTTTTTGCACATTATTTATTTGAGTAGCATTTCTTACTGAATATATGTAAACTTCATTATTATCTTCTGCAAAGGCTGTTGCCAATGTATTGTTTACATTAGCAATTCCTCCTATTACATTTCCTATATTTTGTATAAATAATATTTTCAATTTATTTTTTCTCCTCTTTTTTTGCATTATATAACAGCATGCCTGTATATAAACTCATAAAATACATGTTGATAAGCATTCCCCATACATGCCCAGATAAATAACCTGCAGCTAACATACAACATAAGGAAATTCCAATTGAACAGTTCTCTAAATTTAGTTTTTCCTTATAATTTCTTAAAATTTTATATGCACAGTAAACTAATATACCAATATAAACACCAACTAACAAAAACACTCCTGCAATTCCAAATATATAATATTGATATACATAATCTCTTTCTGTATATGGTACATTGGATGTATATCCAATTCCTAATATAGAATCCATATTATTATTATTTCTTTCTATAATTCTATCAATCATATCTATTTTAAAATTTCTATTATCTATATTTAATTTTTTATCTCTTGATATTATCGTATTCCAAAAATCTTCATCATTATGTACTGGATATAATTCTAAAAACCAATCTTGAATATAGTAATTATATGCATATAATTTTATATAGTCCTCTAAGCTATTTACTTTTTCTTCTTGGTTGGCCTCTTTAACTGTTATATTTGCATCTTCTCTTATTATCTCTTTTTCTGACTTTTCTAATGTGTATTTTAATTTTGATGGAGAAGTCATATATAGAGAATATGCCCCAATCGTTATTAATAACATTATTGGAATACATATTTTTATATTAATGTTCCTTTCTAATTTTAAGAAGTATAAAACTAATGTAACAAATATCATAGCTATTAATACTAATATGACTCCTATAGATGCTGTTTTTGTGCCTACCATTATCATTGAAATTAATTGTATTATTAATAATATATAATACCTAATTTTATTATTTTTTATTACTTCTTTAATTATTATAGGAGCTAAAGAAAATAATAATGCACTAATTTGATTTGTAGAGTGAAAAAATCCTCTAGATGTATATGCAGCAAAGTTTGAGTCTCCATTTAATGATAGCCATTTAAATATATTTCCTTCTATTCTTACATTATCTGCACTATATGCTACTAAAGATACGTTTAATAAATTTGTTATAAAAATACTTCCAGAAATCAGTAATGTAACTATTACAATAATTCTTGTAAAGTCTTTATTGGTTAAGTAACAATGATATATTATATAAATTAATATAATTGGTATAATGTAAGTTCTTATTATATAATATGTTTCTGTAATAAAATTAATCTGTGCACCTTCAAATATATTATTATTAAATTTTGCTATATTCATCCAGTGAAGAATCATATATATACCTACTATTGATAAATAAACAATATATTTTACTAAACTTTTGGCTCTTTTTTCTTTCTTAACAATTTTATAAATCGTTAAACCAAATAATATACCTATAAATAATATATTTATTAATTCTTCAATTGCAAAACCACATATATTTATAGTGTCTTGAAAAAAAGTCCTATACATATCTATTATTGGTTGTAATATAAAAAATATAATAACTAAATCTCTTAATTTTATTTTTTTTATGAATTCTTTTACCTTTTCTACCACTTTAATTTCCCCCTAGTATATTATGTTTTAACTTTTGTAATTTTTTTAAAATTATATATTTCTTTTTAAAGAATAAACTAGCATATATTTTCTTTTTTATCGATTGTTTTCTTATATACTTATTTTTTTTCCAATGTGGAAATTCTTTCTGCATAATATTGGCTATTCTATCGATATACTCAAATTTATTATATTTGTAAAATAATAAAGAAAAATTTACTAATAGATTTTCCCAATATATAAATTCTAGTTCTTCTTTATAAATACTCATATCTATATTTTCTTTTAATATTTCTGATGCTTTAAAAATATCTAGATATTTTTCTTTAAATCCATTATCTCTCATGATAGACTCTTCTGACATATAGTAATTTATTACTTGTTTTTTATAATAGAATATATTATTAGCCACATTAACAAGAGTCGGAATCATAGCATAATCTTCATATAAAATTTTTTCTGGAAAACAAAAATCTGCTTTTTGTATTATTTCTTTTTTTATTAATTTATTCCATGGACATGGCATTGACAAAATATATTCTTTTTTTGTTATCTTTCCTTGATAAATACCTTCTAACGCTTCCATATATTCTGTTCTATCTGCAAATACTTTTTTCGCATCATATATCACAATATCGTAATTATTCTTTTTAGCTAATTCATATATTTCTTTATAACAATTTTGCTCTGCATAATCGTCAGAATCTATATATGTAATATACTCTCCATTAGCTTGCTTAATTCCCTCATTTCTTGCTGAAGAAACCCCACCATTTTCTTTTTTTATATATTTTATCCTGTCTTTATATTTATCTGCATATTGTTTTATTATATTATGTGAATTATCTGTACTTCCATCATTTATAATAATAACTTCATAATCATCCAGATTTTGATTTAAAACGCTTTCTATACATCTAGCTATATATTTTTCTCTATTATACACTGTTATTATAATACTAAGCTTCATTTTTTTTCCTTTCACTATATTTTGTATTTTAATCTGTACATAATAAAGTACTTTTTTTCTCTTATTGTATTTGAAATAATTAATTTAGCAAGTTTCCTTTTTCTAATTTCTTGTAAATATTCTTTTTTAAACTCATCTGGTATATTATCTAATTTCCAAATTATCGTGCCAGCTAAATAACTATATAGTAACTTCTTTGCTTTTTTGTTATAATTACCTAATTTTAAGATATTATCTAATCTATCAAAATGATGAATTATGTCAAAAGCTTTCTTTTTTTCTTTTGATATATCTTTTTTAGTAGCACTTCTGGTAATGCTATTATCACTTTGATAATAGCCATATCCTGCATAATCAATAATACTTACTTTTTTTGCTTTTATAATAACTTCTGGAGTTAATCCCAAATCCTCATGTAACATTCCTTTAGCATATTCAAAATTATTCTCTCTCCAAAAATCCAAACGATATACATACCCCCATGCAGGTTCAAAAAACTTTTTCTTTAGAACTAATCTCTGAATTGCATCTTGTCCATCTATATTTGAACATACTGGTTTCTCTAATACTTCTGTAATATTATATTTTTCATCTACTATCTTCATATGATAGCCAATAATATCAATTCCTGGATTTTTTTGTATTTCTTCATTTATTTCTTGAAGTAATTCTGGTTCAATAAAATCATCTGAATCTACTAAAACTAGATATTCTCCTGTAGCTCTTTTTATTCCGTAATTTCTAGCATCGGAAAGCCCTCCATTTTCTTTTATAAAGCATTTTATAGTTTCAGGATACTTTCGTTTATAATCATCTATAATATCCTGGCTATTATCTGGTGAACCATCATTTACAATTAATAATTCAAAATCTTTATATGTTTGATTTAATATACTGTCTAGACACTTGCTTAAATACTTCTCTACATTATATACTGGTACTACTATGCTAAACTTCATTTTCCACCTCATCAAAATATTTTACAAAATTTTCATAAAAGTTTTCCAAAGAAAACTGTAAACTACGACTTCTTCCGCTCCATTCCCATTATTTCTCTTCTCTTTTTATCTATTATTAATAGTTCTATATTTTTTGCAATATTTTCTACGATTTTTTCATCTCTTTTTACAATAATTGAAGAAGCAAAATTAGCTAATTCTGGAATACCACCTGAATCAGTTGTAATAATTGGTAATGCACTAGCCATTTCTTCAACAATTACCAATGGAGAAGCATCTTCCCACATTGATGGTGTAATAGCAATATCTGCTATATTATATATTTTGTATAATTCTTTATTGTGTATAAATCCAGTAAAAACAATATTATTCGTTATTTCTTTAGAAATTTCAAACAATTCTTCTTGATACTTCGTTTTTTCATTTTTTCCGAATGCTGAATTTCCTATAATTACCAATTTAACTTTTTCTATATTATCTAATTGTTTTAATGCTAGGATTAATTCTCTTACTCCTTTTTCTGGTATTAATCTTCCACAAAACAATAATATGATATCATCATTTTTTAATCCATACTTTTCTTTTATTGCATTTTTTTCTTCTATTGATAATTTTGTAAAGAATTGTTTTAAATCTATACCATTATATAGTACATCTACTCTATCCTTACTAATTATACCATTTTTACAAAAATTATTTTTCATATAGTTATTTAATGCTATAAATCTTTGATATACTTTTTCTAATTCTGTTGTACCTACCATTTCTCCGCCATGCATATGTAGTATACATTTGTTTTTATCATATTTACTTAATAATTTTTCATAGCACATAGGGTCTCCGACCTTCTACTACTATATAATCTATATCATATTTTTTAATTTTATTATAAATCCTCATACTATGTATTATATTTTTCCAATTTCTTTTTGTAACTTTCTTTAAAATGCGATATAATAAATTAAGTGTTTTATCTAATAAGCTTTTTTCTTTTGGCAATTTGAAATATAATATTTTAGTATTCCTATATTTTTTGCTTTGCTTTCTAGCTTCTTTTTCATATCTAGCTACACAGATAATTTCTATCTTTTTCTTTTTTTCGTTCTCATCAATAATATTGTTGATAAGTGTTTCTATTGCGCCTCCCTTTGTAGCCGGAACAGGAAAGCCTTCTGGAGAAACTATACATATTTTTCTCAAACTATCACCCACTTAAAATGTTTACGCTAATGCTTAAAATAGCCTAAATATATTCTTAATTTTTACTGTTTTATGTAATAATACAAATTCAATTCTTATTTTTATTTTGTATGTTATTTCTTTATATATTTAAACAATTGTTAATTCATTCTTATTTTTCTCCTCTTTTTAAAATTTTCAATAAATTGTGCATAAGATCTTTTTTTTCTTTATTACTAAATAATACTAAATAATTACAAATTAATCCTACTATGCCAGTAATAAATGCAGTACCAAATACAGTAATCCAATTTTCTACATGTATAAAATATCTTATTCCAAATAAAACAGCTATTAGGATTAAATTAGTAGCTATATAACGCAATATAATTGGATAAAATGTATTCCATTTAATATTTAAGCATTTTTTTGACACATAAATTGGAACAAAAGTAACATTCACAATAGAACTCAATATAATGCTGGTTGCAGCTACTGCATAAATTCCTAAATTAGTGGTTTTAACAAATACAAATACAACACCTACTACTACAAAACCAGTAATCAATCTAATAATTGCATCTACTTTTATTTTATTTGTAATTGTATAAATACTATACATAGGTGTAATTATTCCTACTATTATTTCTCCTTGAACTGTTAGTATTGTTAAAATAGTAATTAATTGTATATCTTGATTTGGTACCCAAACAGAATAAAACAAACTTCCAAATACAATTAAATAACTTAGTGGTATATTAGCAAATGCACCTGTTATTTTCATTGCTTTTTTTAATTCACTAATTAAATTGTCAATTTCATTTTTTGCATAATATATTGTTAATTGTGGTTGAAAAATAGCTGCAATTGTAGATAATAGATTTGATATAACGCCACTTAACGTTTTTGCAATAGATAATTGTCCCATTGCTACTGAATCTATAAAAAGATTACATATCAATAAATCTAAACCATCTGCCAATACTTGTCCTAATCTTGTAATTGTGTTCCAAATACCCGATTTTATTATTTCTATAATCTTTTTAAGTTCAAAAAACTTATTATTTATCTCAATCTCTGGTAATAATTGTTTTGTGTATTTTATATTCCAAAGTACTATGTATAAACTTATAATACATGAAACTATTCCGATATATGCAATCTTTGGAGTGCAGAATGTAAATAATACAAATAATATTACTGCTTTCATTATATATGACTCTATATTTCTTTTTGAATTTAAATCTAGTCTATTTCTAACAAATGTAGCAATAGAATAAGTTGTATTTATTATTCCTATAGCAAAATTTAAGAACACAAAACCAAATAAAATCTTAGTATCTAAAGTTAAATCTAATGGTATATTAATAATCTTTTCTAAAAATATTATCATAATAACTGCTGGTATTAACAAAACAAAACAAATAATAATATTAGCCAGTAATACTGAGTTAAAATATTTATTTGCTTCTTCTTTATTTCCTTTGTGAATTGCTATTGTGATAAATCTTCCAGCCATTGAATTTAAAGCTAATGTTATAATTGAAGCATAATTAACAAAATTATTAGCTAAAGATACAAAACCATATGCATCTACTCCTACATGCTCAATTACATATGGCGAAAGGAAAAAACTTATCCCCATATTTACAACAAAAGCGACTATTGTTGCAACCATATTTATTGCTAATCTTTTTCCATTACCCATATACTTTTTACCTCTTACTCTTCTTTCTTTATTATATCTTTGTATCCTATTGCAATAATTGCTACTACAATCATTGCAAAAGATATCGCTTTCCAAATACCACTTTCTAATAAAATAATTGCGAACATTCCAAGTGTTGCACTAATTCCATACAATATTAAAACTGATTGTTTTTGTGTATATCCTTTCGCCATTAATCTATGATGTAAATGTCCTTTATCAGGGACTAAGATTGCTTTGAATGATCTTCCCTTAATTAATCTCCTTACAATAGCAAAAAGTGTATCAAAAATTGGAAGTCCTAATACAACTAATGGGGCAATAATAACAACAGCTGTATATGTCTTTGCTACACCCAAAATAGAAATTACAGCCAATGCATAGCCTAAAAAATTCGAACCAGTATCACCTATAAATGTTTTTGCGGGATTAAAATTATATGGTAAAAATCCGACTATACCACCTGCTACAGCTGTTATTAATAATATAGGCCATATTGTTCTTCCTTTTAGTGAAAATATAATTAACAATGACAAACATGAAATCAAAGATACCCCAGAAGACAATCCGTCCAATCCATCTATCAAATTAATTGCATTAATAATTCCTACAATCCAACCAATTGTTATTATATAAGTTAGTATTTGATTTTCTTCAAGTATTGGTATGCCAATATCTTCTATTTTCACTCCACAAACCACAACAATTATAGCAGCTATAAGTTGTCCTGTTAACTTAACTAATGGGTGTACACCTCTAGCATCATCAACAAAACATACAGTAGTTATAACAATTATTCCACAAAAAAATCCTAACAATTTTATTATATATTCTCTATCAACTTGAAAATCAACTTTTTGTTCAATTATCATAGTAATAATTAAATAAATTGTAGAAACAAAAAAACCACTTATAACTGCAATTCCTCCCAGTCTTGGCATAGGTTTTTTATTTACTCTTCTCTCATCTGGTATATCGATTGCTCCTACTTTTTTTGCAAGTCTCATTGTGTATGGTGTTATTACAAATGCTGTAATAAACGCTAATAAAAATGCTATTGCAATATCTCCCCACATAAAAAATCTCCTCACTTACTTTTACTATTTAAATTTCTCTATTATAATGTTATAACCTATAAACAATCCGAGACTCAATTACACCTGGTATTGCTTTTATAGTAGTTTCCAAATTTTCATTAATATTTTCAAATTTAGTATCTAAAATAAAATTTCCACATTCAGTTATAACTGGACCATCCTTTTTAGTAGCTAATCGTAAAATCACATCTGTTGCTCCTAGTTTCAATAACTCCTCTTTTACATAGTTAACTGCTTCTGGATAACATTCTACTGGTACTAAACGCTTAGCACCTAATTTATCTACAAATTTACTTTCATCAGCTAATATATATACTTTTGATGCATTTAATATGTTTAGTTTTTCTTTAAACATAGCTGCACCTCTGCCTTTTATCATCCAATTGTTATTGTCTATTTCATCTGCTCCATCAAAACACCAATCTGGCTTTTTTTCTTGAAGTGTACATGTTGGTATATCAAAATAGCTACATAACATTTTTATTTCATAAGAAGTAGGTATTGCTGTTATTTTTATATTTTCTTTTTTTATTTTTTCTGCAATAGCACAAATAGCAACAAAAGAAGTAGAACCAGATCCAAACCCAATAACATCTCCATCATTAACTTTTTCCGCGATTTTTAAAGCTAATTTCTGTTTTTGTTCTTTATTGGTTATATCTTCATTCCACTTCGCATTTTGTAAAATTTCTTTTTCCCAATTCATTTATTACCCTCCTACAAAATTTCTTATATTATTTCATAAAAAGATTTTTTTGTAAACCTTTTAATATACATAACTTCTAAATTTTATCACAAATATATTACTACTCAGTCAAAATAATTAAAACAGTAGAG